>JAFOCI010000054.1 GCA_017381365.1 Treponema sp. | reverse complement strand
TGCGGCAAAAGCTCTTCATTCTCCTGAACAAGGATCTGTGTCCTTACTAAACATGACGAACTGATGCCTGGGTTCCGCTGAATCACTTCAGCGTATCACATTACCGCTTGTTCGTTTACCTTTTTATCATGCCTCCTGAAGACAAATGCGGCGTACAAACCAGCTTAAAACGAACATGATACCCGCAATTAAAATCAATTTGTCATAAAAATCATAATTTACTGTTTTAGAATGATATGTCTGAACAACATTCTGATTTTTAATGATTACTGAAAGTGCCAGTGAAAAATCACTGATTGCCTGTATTTCAAAAAACCGACCGCCACCAACCTGAGCAATCTGACGCAAAGCATTTACATCAAAGGTTGAATTTAAGAACCCTGTATAAGATTTTCCCGTAACAGGATCAATATATTCAATTGGAACAGAACCAGTTGTACCTACACCAAGAGTGTAAACAATTATGTTATTCTTTGCGGCTAGTTCCGCTGCTGTTTCCGGATGAATTGCTCCAGCATTATTTTCACCATCTGTAACTAGCACGATACATTTTTTTGGAGCGCCAGAACTAGCCATGTGAAAAACAGCTGTAGCTAGTCCTGTTCCAATTGCAGTACCATCACCAAGATTTCCCAACGATAAAGCAGCAAGTCTTTCATGGAATATTTTTTTGTCTACTGTAGGCGGAATAACAATAGAGGCTTCTTCGCCCATTGCAACAACACCAAAAGTTGCCCCAATATTGTCATTTACAAGTTCTGTAACTGCATGCTTAGCAGCTTCCAGACGAGAAATTCCGCCAATATCTTTTGCAGCCATTGAAGGACTAACATCTATTACAAACATAACATCAGTACCGCGAGACGTATAAACTCTTTCTTGTCTGTATAAAACTGGATCTGCCAGCGCAATAACTGTCACAACAAAACCAATGCATCCGCAAATTCTGGAAAACATCGATGCAAAATTTCTAGGCTTTTTTTCCCACGGAAAATATTTTCCATTCCAGTCAGAAAGTGTTATTAAAAAAGACATACGAGAAAAAAATCCCGCATATCTTAGTAAATATAAAACAGGAATAAGCAGTAAAAGTAAAAAAGCTGCTGGATTTTGAAAATCTGGCATTATTTCCCCCTGTCAAATAACTTAATAATCGCACGAGATGTTTCTAATATTTCTTCCCGTTCACCAGGATGAAGAGCTGCCGCATATTTTTCTTTAGGAAGTTTATTTGAATCAATAGAATTCTTAGCAAAACGAACGTAATCCATCCTTCTAAAAATCTCAACTATAGCTTCCATATTATCAACAATAAACCCATTAACAACTCCACAAGTAGCTGAATTAAACGCAGGTATAAATTGATTTGTAGTAAGAGCATGAAAATCAAGTCCCATACGCACAGTCAGATAGTTTCTGAATATATGCTGGATTGCCGTACAAAAAATTACATCATTTATTTTTGCAGACTTTTTCTCTAATTTTTTAAGCTGACGAAGTGCAGTCCTGAAATTTTTTGCGTTTCGGCGCAAAATCTTCTTTTGCTTTATCTTATCCGAGATTGTCTGCCACCTTATTACAGCCTGCACAACGAAAATCAGAATTCCTAAAATAACAGCGATAATAATATATACAAAATAAATTGTTCCAGGAAAAAGCAGTGGAGAAGCAAATGGTCTTAAGCTTGTATCCTGGTCAACCATTATTGAAGAAATTTCAACAGGTTTTGGATCTATTATAAAAGGTATCGTACTTATGCCAAAAACAGCCGCATACAAATCAAATTCAGGAAAATCAATATATCCCGTTTTCCACGGAGTAAAAATCAGTACAACCGTATAAAGAGGACCGTTTTTCTGAATTACAGCCTTCTGCAAAGTAAAATCATTATTATCACTTTTAAATGGTAATGTCGAAAAGAGAAGATTTTTTTCATCAACACTTTCCTCGTCAGGAAAAAAATCAACTCCAGAGCCAAAGGTATAATGAATTTCGGCTGTATCCCCAATGTAGATGTGTTTTGGAAAAGACATCTGTTTTATATCGGACTGTGCAAATATTGGGGCGGATATGCTGGATAGTGCAAAAAGTACCGCGGAAATCAGTTTTTTCATCAGCGTCCTCCCCATTTATGTCCATGATTGCTGTTTCTTGCAGCAAAAAAATTAGAAAGCTGTCTTACAACATCTTCCTCTGTAGAAATGGAAAGCCAGCCAGCTCCATGTTTTGCGCAGAAATTCTGTAATTTAGAGGAACGTCTTCTATAATCATCTCGCCACGCAGACTTGAAGATAGAAGACAATGTAGGAAGTACAAGCCTTTTTCCTGTTTCGCTGTCAACAAATGGCAGCGACCCAATTTCAGGAATTTCCCAGTCTGTTGAATCTGTAATTTGAATTGCGGCCACATCGTTTTTCTGCGCCAGCAATTTAAACGGTTCTTCCCAGCCTGCACTTCTGAAATCAGAAATTACAAAAACCAGGGAATGATGCTTTAACATTTTAACTGCACCTGTAATCGCATTTCCTAAAACAGAGCCCTGAGTAATTTTTTCCACCTGATTCAAGCGTGTTAAAAGATGCATCGACTGCAATTTTCCTGCCTGTGGAGTACATGAAAAATGAATACAACCGTCAAAAAAAACTGCTCCAACAGGGCTTTCATTTAATTCCCCTGCAAGAGTTAACAAAGCTGCAGTTTCCGCCGCAGTTTCATATTTTACTTTTCCTTTAGAACCAATAAACATTGACGAAGAACGGTCAACAATAAGAAAAATCTGAAGTTCATGTTCTTCTTCAAACATTTTTACAAAAGGCTTACCCATGCGTGCTGTAACATTCCAGTCAATGGAACGAACGTCATCGCCCCGCAAATATTCACGAACGCCGCTGAACTCTATTCCCTGACCGCGATACAATGATCTGAAACCGCCAGATTTCATGCTTTCAGCAAGACGACCAGCCGCAAGCCTTAAATATGATGACTTTTGAGAAAGAGAATCTCTTGAACCAACAAGGAACTGCTGCATTTTACCAAACCTTTACGAACACATCTCTGTCCGAAACCCATCTAAAAATTATGGAACCGGAATAAAATCAAGAATTTTTGCGATAATATCATCAGCAGTAATATTATCTGCAGCTGCTTCATAAGAAAGAACGATTCTGTGGCGCAGAACCATTGCAGCTACAGCTTTTACGTCTTCTGGAAGAACAAAAGAGCGTCCTGCAAGAAGTGCAGTTGCCTTTGCACACTGCAAGATTGCAATACCAGCACGAGGAGATGCACCAAAAGTAATATAGCGGGTAATATCGTGTTCTGACTGTTTTTTGACAGAAGGACGAGTTACTGAAATAATTTGTACTATATATTCAACGATTTTATCATCACATACAATATTGCCGTTCATTTCACGGAATTTAAGCAAATCTTTTGCAGAAAGAATCTGATTTACAGGAACTTTTGATGCCGCTCCCTGAGTCTTCACAATCTGAAGTTCTTCATCCGCTGAAGGATAATTAATATTCAATTTCAAAAGGAAACGGTCAAGTTCTGCTTCTGGAAGATTATAAGTTCCTTCCTGTTCAATTGGATTCTGAGTTGCAAGAACAAAAAATGGCTCTGGAAGCCTGTATGTTTCTTCGCCAATTGTAACCTGCTTTTCTTCCATGGCTTCCAGCATTGCAGACTGAACCTTTGCAGGAGCACGGTTGATTTCATCGGCAAGAACAACATTTGTGAAAACAGGTCCCTTGCGCACACTAAAAGACCCCTTTGCCTGTTCATAGATAAGTGTACCGCTTACATCTGCCGGCATAAGATCTGGTGTAAACTGAATTCTCTTAAAATCAAGTCCGCTGATTTCTGCAAAAGTCTTTACAGCAAGAGTCTTTGCAAGACCAGGAACACCTTCAAGAATAACGTGTCCGCCTGCAACAAAAGCAGTAAGAATTCCATCAATCAGATAATCCTGACCGATAAGACGCTTTTTTGCCTCTTCACGGCATTTTTCTACAAGCACACGAACATTTTCCAATTCTGCTTCATTTATGTTATTTTTTTCCATTTTTTAACCTGTAAAATGCATAAATATGCATAAATTTTGATTTTCAATTGACAATAAACTCTCAATTCAGAATAATCTAATTTATCATGTTGAACCCATTAGCACAAGAATTAAATGAATCATTAAAAGGTACATCAGCAGAAGCTCTCTTCTCTGATCTTGGTAAACGTATTTACTTTCCTAAAGGCATCATTGCCCAGGGTGGTGAAGCAAAACAGAAAGCATCCGTAGCAAACGGTACTATTGGTACTACAGTAATCAACGGAAAGCCAGCAATTCTTCCTTCAGTTCAGAAATGGGCTCCAGAATTGTCATCAGGTGAACTGGTTGCATACGCACCAACAGCAGGTCTTCCTGCAATCCGTGAAGCCTGGAAACAAAAGCAGATTCAGAAGAATCCTTCTCTTGCTAATAAATTAACATCCCTTCCAGTTGTAGTTCCAGGTCTTACAGCAGGTCTTTCTTATATCATGGATTTGTTTGTAGATGCAGACAAACCTATGCTTGCTCCAAATCCAAGCTGGGACAACTACGTTCTTATTGCAGAAGCTCGCCGCGGTTCAGAATTCCACCAGTTTGAAATGTTCAAGGATGGAAAATTCAACATTGCTGGTCTTGAAGAAGCAGTAAAAACTGAAGCTAAAAAATACGGTTCAGTTCGCCTTATCTTGAACTTCCCGCAGAACCCATCAGGATATTCTCCAACAACAGCAGAAGTAAAGGAACTCTGCCGCATTCTTAAGGAAGTTGGTGAATCCGGAGCAAAGGCACTTGTTATCAGCGATGATGCTTACTTCGGATTAAACTACGAAGACACAATCGAACCAGAATCACTTTTCGCACACATCTGTGACCTTCACGAAAATGTACTGGCTGTAAAGGCTGACGGTCCAACAAAAGAAGATTTTGCATGGGGACTTCGCTGCGGATTCCTTACATTCGGTTGCAAAGGCTTTACAGAAACACAGTACGAAAACCTTGTTAAGAAGTTGATGGGTGTTATCCGTTCTTCAGTTTCTTGTGCCGCAACACCTGGTCAGACTCTCATCCTTAAATCTTTCCAGGATCCAAACAATGATGCAGAAAAAGCTGCATTCCGCAAGGTTCTTGAAGGACGCTACAAGGTTGTCCGCAACTTTGTTGATACACACAAATGTTCAGGGCTTGAAGCACTTCCTTTCAACTCTGGTTACTTCATGAGCTTTAGAACAATCGGAATAGATGCAGAAGCACTTCGCGTTAAGCTCTTGAACGAAAAAGGAATCGGAACAATTCAGATTGACCCACAGACATTACGCGTTGCTTTCAGTAGTATAGAAGAAAACCTAATTGAAAAGGTTTACACAGAAATCTATAATACTGCAGAGGAAATGAAGCGTGCATAAAATAAAAAATTCACTGTTATTAGTAACAGCAATTTGTGGTCTGATTTTTTCAGGCTGTTCAAAAAAACAGGAAAAACGTCTTGTAATCTGGACTGATAACAGTGAGTTTGCATCTTACATAGAAATCTACAACGAATATCATAAAAACAAGGCTGTTCTGATTTACAAAGATAATCTGGCAGCCAGTCTGCCTCCAATGCGGGATGAACTTCATCCAGATTTAATTGTTGGAACCTGGCTTAGAAATTCTAAAATTAAGAAAAATTTTGAACCTATCGACTTCCTTTTTGAAAGAAACTATCTCTCATCTTCTGATTTTTATGAAACTTTGCTTTCTGCAGGTAAAGCAAAATATAGTCAGTATCTTTTACCTGTAAGTTTTAATATTCCTGCTGTAATTTACTCAAAGCAAAACAAAGATCTTGTTGACGGCTCTTATTCTATTTCATTGGATCAGCTGAAAACACAGGGAGCCGCTTTCAATAAAAAAAACAAGAAAGGCGTGTACACTTCTATTGGCTTTGCTCCTCAAAGCAATGACAACTTCCTTTATGTTGTTACAAAAATGAAAGGTGCCGGCTATACAGAAGAAAAAAACGGAAACTTTACATGGAATCAGGACAAGCTGCAAAGAGCTATAGCTTTTTTGAACCAATGGATTTCAGAGGTTAATACATCTGCTCAGACTGAAAGCGATTTCGTTTATAAGTACCTTACCGTAAAAGATGAAAAAAAAGTTACCGGGGGAAAAACACTATTTGCCTACATCACAAGTGACAGGCTTTTTCAGCTGCCTAAGGAACAGATTTCAAAGCTGGAATTCCGCTGGCTTGAAAATGACGGATTGATTCCTGTAGAAGATTCCCTGAATATGATGGGTATTTCAAAAAATTCCGTTCATCAGGCAGAAGCTGTAGATTTCATTTCCTGGTTCTTTAAATCAGAAACTCAGAGATTGATTCTTGATAAAAAAGCCAGAATGAATCTTGATAATTCTCCGTTTGGAATTGCAGGCGGCTTTTCAACAATCAAAGATATTAATGATTATATTCTTCCTGTTTATTACAAACCTTTGCTTACTAACATTCCTCAGGCTGGTACTTTTTCCATTTCAGAAAAAAGACCGGCAAACTGGGAAACAATGAAAGCAAGAATTATAATTCCTTATATAAAAGATTCCATAACCGCAGTTCCTGGAAAGAAAAATCCTTCCATAGAAGAACGCTACTCTGAATTCAAGAAACTTGGCTACTAAACAGATTTAAAAAACATTACAAACTAATTTATTTTCTAAACTTTTTTTTTCAATCTCCGATGTTATTAGTAGAAACACTTAATAACGGAGGAGCCTATGTCAGTTTCACTTAATCCAGCAATCAACAATGCAGGCACAAACAAAATTTATGTACCTGTACAGAAATCATCGCTTCTCTATTCTCATTTTGAACACGTTTCAGGATTTGTTGCAAATAAAGGTCAGAACGGAGTATCAGTTTCAAAAATTCAGATTCTCAATGCACTTATTGACCATCTTTCTTCCGTAAAAAGCGGAAAACAGCCGGCAGCAGTAAAGAACGCAAGCCCGGAGCAGATTGACTCATTAATAGACAACTATCAGACACAGATAAAGCAGGCAATGAAAGCTGCAGAAAACGCACCTTACATTATGTCTGGCGCTAAGGCAGAGCCGGGAGCATTATTCAGCATTGATGCATAAAACAACATAGGGCTGTTCAATAAGTTTGCATTACGGTGGTTGAGTTTATCGAAACCACCACATTTAGTGTAGCAGTCATTACTTTTGGGACAACCTCTTTTTTTTATAAAATATTTTTATTGCCACCATCCGTAATTTTTTAGTATTATAAATACAGAGGTATTATCATGTTGTTCGCACAGATTGGAATTTTAATCGCAGGTTTTATTTTTCTTGTAAAAGGTGCAGATTTTTTTGTAGACGGAAGTTCTGCAATTGCAAAAGCATTTAAAATTCCTTCTGTAGTAATCGGACTAACAATCGTTTCTTTTGGAACAAGCCTTCCTGAACTTGCAGTCAGCGTTACATCAGCATTGCAAGGTTTAGACGGAATATCTTTTGGTAACGTTGTCGGCTCCAACATCGTAAACCTCATGCTTGTTGCGGGACTCACAGCTATAATAAGCCCTATGAAACTTGAAAAATCCCTTATGCAAAAGGATTTTCCTTTTTCAATCTTAGTTGCTGCAGTCCTCGTAATGCTTTTAGCCGACACTTTTTTTACTGGTGCAGAAACTGATTTTATTTCCCGGGCAGACGGTATAATTCTTCTGCTATTCTTCTGTATTTTCATGTATTCTACCGTTTCTTACACAATTTCTTCTCAGCAGGGAGAATGCGAAGATAAATCTGAAAAACCTGCAGCTCCAGTATGGAAAAGCACTATAATTACCATTCTTGGACTTGCAGGTGTAATTTCCGGTGGACAGGCTGTTGTAAAAAGTGCCACTTACATTGCAAAGGCAGCAGGAATGAGCGACACGCTGATTGGCCTTACTGTAATCGCATTCGGCACAAGCCTTCCTGAACTTGTGACCAGTATTGTTGCAGCCCGCAAAGGCGAAAATGACATTGCCATTGGAAACGTAATCGGCTCAAATATTTTCAACATACTTTTCATTCTTGGCGTATCATCAGTAATAAGACCTTTGACAATTGAAGGCTGCGGAATTTTCGACACTCTGATTCTTATTGGATGCAGCTCACTTGTGTGGCTCATGGCCCGCCCAAGATTAAAGCTGGG
Organism: Treponema sp.; assembly: GCA_017381365.1. GTDB lineage: Bacteria > Spirochaetota > Spirochaetia > Treponematales > Treponemataceae > Treponema_D. The sequence continues at coordinate 16,247 of JAFOCI010000054.1, read as the reverse complement.
AAGATTTGCCGGAATTGTAATGGTTCTGCTTTACATTGCGTACGATTTTTATATTTTTGCCCGCTGATTTTGTGAATTCATACTTGCTTAGAAATTCCCCCTTCATCATTCCGCAAATTCCATTGAATTCAATTTAAAAATAATGATATAATTAGTGTACCTTCCACAATTAAAGGGGTTTTTGGAAAATGCCATATTCAGAACCAACTGATCTTGCGATTATTGCATGCCCTGGCGGAGAAGCCTTTGCAGATGCTGTAATCACACATTTAAAACACATGTACAAACATCGTTTTACACTTAAAAACGATGCCATTTCAAAGCGCTATGATCTTTCAAAAGAGGAATTGATTAAAGACATCAACCTTAAGAATGATCTTGAAACATCTGATCTTGTTATCAGAGGCGCAACAGACAAGTATCGTGCTCCAGTTTTCAAAGTAGACACAACATTTACATACTTTGCAAATGGTGAATTCAAGACAGAAGTTAACGAATCTATTCGTGGAAAAGACATCTTTATTTTCCAGGACGTTGAAAACCATGAAGTTCTGAACTTGAACGGCGGTAAGAACAAGCTTTCACTTTCTGTAAACGACCATCTTATGTGTCTTTTGAACACAATTGATGCAACTCGTCAGGCAGGTGCTGCTAACATTACTCTTGTCGTTCCAGTTTACCCATATAGCCGCCAGCATAAGAAAAAGGGCCGCGAAGGTCTTACAGCTGCAATGCTTGGCCACGTTTACGAAATGCTTGGTGTAAGCCGTATCATCACTCTTGATATCCACAGCCGCGAAATCGTAAACGCATTCAATTCAATTAATCTTGAAAATCTTCACGCTTCTTACCAGATTATCCGTGAACTTGGTAAAATCGTTGACCTTACAGGTCAGACAGAAGATATGGTTGTTGTTTCACCAGATACAGGCGCCATTGACCGCAACAAGTTCTATGCTTCTGGACTTAAACTTCCTTTGGCAATGATATATAAAGAACGTGATTATTCTGTTGTCACACAGAACGCTAAAGATACAAACATCAAATCTGTTAAGCTTCTTGGCGATGTAAAAGGAAAGGTTGCTTTCCTTGCAGATGATATGCTCGGTACAGGCGGAACTTTGCTTAAAGCCATGTCATTCCTTAAAGATAATGGTGCAACAAAAGTTATCGCAGCAATCAGCCTTCCATTCTTCACAGGAAACGCTATTGAGCTCTTTGATGAAGCTTACAAACAGGGACTTTTCTACCGCGTAATCGGTACAAATGCTGTTTACCACGAAGAACTTCTTAAGAAGGAATGGTACATCAGCACAGACGTTTCCGGCTTGTTCGCAAACGTTATCACTCGCATTCACCACAACCAGTCAATCGGTGATTTGCTTGATAACCGTACAATCATTGAAAAGATTGTAAAAGCACAGCAGGAAAGCGGCGAAAAAGCTGCCAAAGCTGAATAGTGTTTATTATAAAAAAACTATCCGTCATAAACGGATAGTTTTTTTTTCTTTTAAATTGTAAAATCCATAACAATGAAAACTATTCTTTGCGTTGATATTGGAACTACTTCTTTAAAAATGAGTCTTATTTCAGACACTGGAAATGTCGTTGCCTTTTCTACACAGAATCTGAATGTTTTCAAAACTGATTATCTGGCAAACCAATGGTTTCAATCCTTTATAAAAGGAACCTCAGAACTTTTAAAGTCAGCACAAAATATTTCTTCCGCAGACATCTGTGCAATCAGCATTTCTGGAAATGGTCCAACAATTGTTTCCCAAAACGGCAGAACTTTACTCTGGAATAACAGTCTTTCAGAAGAATTAAAAGATTCAATTCCACAAACTAATTCACTTTTTATGCCACAGCTTGTTGCTTTCAAAAAAAATTATCAGAACGAGTGGAATGACTCCAGATTTATATTTTCTGGCCCTGAGTTTCTGATATGGAAACTTACTGGTTCTGCCGTAACAGTTCTACCGGAAAAACGATTTGAACCAGCTTATTGGAACGATTCCCTTCTGGAGCTATGCGGCATTGAAAAAAATAAAATTCCGCCATTTGTCCCTGTAGCTTACAACGCAGGAACTCTTATTCCAGAAATCGCAGCTACCATTTCTCTTTCTGCTAAAACACCGGTTTTCTGCGGAGGACCAGATTTTATAGCCGCACTGATTGGAACAAATACCTTGCAAAGCGGAAAAATCTGCGACAGAGCGGGAAGCAGCGAAGGAATAAATTTCTGTTCAAACAAACAGATTTTTGCAGAAGGATTAAGAACTCTTCCCTCTGTAATTCCCGGTCTATGGAACATTTCCGCAATTATTCCAGAAAGCGGAAGCCTTATCAATGAATTTAAAAACGAAATAAGCGCTCTTGAAGGCAACGAAATTTCATATAGCGAAATAATTGATTACGCATTTAACGACAAAAACAGCGAAGGCTGGAGAATTCTCTCAAAATTAAAGTCTGATGTAAAAGAAGGGCTTTCAAAAATACATAAACTTTGTGCAAAAAACAACATAGAAATTTCAGATACAATGACAATTACTGGCGGTCAGGCAAAAAATTCACGCTGGCTTCAGGAAAAATCAAATGCAGCAGACATAAAAATCGCAGTATGCAACTCTCCTGATTCTGAACTTACAGGAAATGCGGTAATCGCCCTTTACGGACTTGGAAAATACAAAAGCATTTCAGAAGCTGCTGACAAAATCGTGCACACAGTTCAAATTTATGCCCCTGAAAAAGAACTGAAAAAAAGTCTTAAAATTTACAGTATTCCAAAAAAACTCAGAACCATAATTTTTGATATTGACTCTACTTTATACACTAGTTCCGCTTATGCTTTTGAACAGGTTGATACCCAAATTCGTCACTGGGCAAAAAAACAGGGAATTTCAGAAGCTCAAGCCAGAAATAAAATCAGTGAATTTAGAAAAAACTGGTCAAAACAAAATGGCGGAAAGAAAATCAGTCTTGGAAACGCTTTTACTCACTTTGGTGTTTCAATAGAAGAAAGCATTGAGATGCGGAGAACTCTTTTAGAACCTAAAAATTTCCTCAAAAGAGATGAAAAGCTTATAAAAACGATTAAGCAGCTTAAGCAGAATTACAAATTGATTTGCGTAACGAATAATCCCGTACTTCCTGCCCGTAAAACTCTTGAAGCAATTGGAATTGCCAGTTTAATTCCCGACATCATCGGGCTTGATACCTGCGGAAAATCAAAACCTGCCCTGGAACCTTTTCAGCTGGCATGTAAAATCACAGACTCAAAGCCAGAAGAATGTCTTGCTATAGGTGACCGTTACGACATGGATATAGCTTTGCCAATTCAAATGGGCATGGGCGGAATTCTCGTAACCAGCGTGCAGGACGTTTATAAACTTACAGAATTAATCTAATTCTAAAAAAACGCATTATAATTTTATTTAATACGAAAAATTTTGCAAATTCCCAATTTATATAGTAAAATAATAAAACTATTATTATATTTAGGAGAACAAAGAATGAACTTCATTTTTTTAGGACCACCAGGAGCTGGAAAAGGCTCACTTGCTGTAAAAGTTGCAGAAGATTATAAAATTCCACATATATCAACAGGCGACATTTTCCGCGCAAATATTAAAAATCAGACACCACTTGGAATCAAAGTAAAGGCAATAATTGATTCAGGTTCTCTCGTTAGCGATGACCTTACATGTGAACTTGTAAAAGACCGCATCTCTCAGGCTGACTGCAAAAACGGATTCATTCTTGATGGATTTCCACGCACAATCCCACAGGCAGAAATGTTTGTTTCTATCTGTCCAGATGTTGCAGTTGTAAACTTTCAGGCAGCAGATGAACTTGTAATTAAACGTCTTAGCACACGCCGTGTTTGCCGTGGATGTGGTGCAAACTACAACGTTCTTACACTTCCACCAAAAGTAGAAGGCGTATGTGACAAGTGTGGCGGAGAAATCTATCAGCGCGATGATGATAAACAGGAATCTATTCTTCACCGTATGGATGTATATCGTGAACAGACAGAACCATTAATCAAGTTCTATACTGACAAAGGAACAATTTACAATTTTGATTCTGCCATTGAAACAGATTTGCTTCTTGGTAAATTCAAAAAAGTATTTCCTGTAAAATAATATATTCTTTGCTTCAGTTCTGAATGGAAGGGGAACAGAACTGAAGCAAAATTGAATCTGGTATAACTTATGGAATTTGATGACAACACGTTTTTTACCGATAATATTGCATACGTAAACAGACTAGTAACAAACATACTTTATTTTACCAATCTGCTTGGACCATTATTCTATTTCCTCTCAAAAAAAGGTATTTTCCAGATTAATAACACATTCTGTGTGATTACCTCCATAAGTACATTCATTTTCTCTGTTATTCAGACTTTTTTAGTTTATATTTTTGGAAAAAAAGATTTTAAAAATCAATATCCGGAACAATACAATTCCATTCAGAAAGGAGCCATGTATTTTGGTCTTATATACGGCGCTCTGATGATTGGCTTACTTGGTACTCATGCACATATTGGAATTTACATTTCATACGCAATAGTCATTTTTTTAAGCTGTCTTTATTATAATTCACACGTAACATTAACAATGTCAATTTTATGTTACTTAATAATGCTTGCATCCTTATATTTTAAATCGATAAACAGAATAAAAGAAGGAATGGTAGATGCAACTGTAATGCACGATTTCATTGCATATTCAGTTGGCTACACTATTGAATTCTTCTTTGTTTTCCTCATTACAATAAAAATGACCCGCCGAAATCATAAATCAATGCAGACGATTTTGGATAAAAATATTAAAATTGAAAACACAAACATTGAAATCATGCGTTTTATTCCTGAAATTCTTAAAACCCATGAAATCATTACAGGTTATCATACAGAACACACAGTAACTTACGTAGAAATGATTTGCAAGCAGTTAAAATCACAGGGGCTTTTCCTTGATATTCTTACAGAAGAAAACATAAAACTTTATTCTGCTGCTGCAAACCTTCATGATATTGGAAAAATCTTTATTCCTGACCACATTCTAAATACTCCAAGGCGTTATACTCCCCAGGAATATGAAATGATGAAGATGCACCCTGCTAAAGGCAAGAAAATCATAGAAGCTATGCCAAAACTTTGGAATGGAGCATTTAATAAAATTGCCTGTGATATGGCTTACTGCCACCACGAACGTTATGACGGAACAGGTTACCCTAATCAGCTGAAGGGAAATCAAATTCCTTTATGTGCCAGAATCATGTCTGTTGCGGATGTAATAGATGCGTTGCTTAGCCGTCGTCCATACAAGAAAGAAATGGATATTTCAGAAGCCATGAACATTCTTGAAAACGGTCGTGAAACCCAATTTGACCCGATTATCGTAGATGCCGCATTAAAGATACAGCCACTCATCTACCTGTATTCAAAAGATGTAGCTGCAAAAGAATTTGAAGACATTCAAACAGAACTGAACTGGCGACAGCAGAACATGGAAAGTCTTTCAAAAGGTGTTGTCATTTCAGAAGAAGAACAAAAAGAAATGCTTCGCAACTCATAAAAAGGGGCTGTCCAATAAGTTTGCATTACGGTGGTTGAGTTTATCGAAACCACCACATTTAGTGTAGCAGTCATTTCGATGAGTGGTTCAATAAGCGCTACACTCATTACTTTTGGGACAACCCCCTTCGTTATTTCATTTAATCTCTTATACTGTCTATATTTGCTTTTCCACCAGGAACAAAGGGCAATACGTTTTCTTCCGGGTCTACTCTAACCCTTACAAAGCAAGGCTTGTTTTTTCGATTTGCATCAAAAGCTTTTTTGAACCATTCTGGATCAGCATCCGCATCAACAGCTTCAATTCCAAAACCTTCAGCAATTTTAAGAAGATTTGGACTTGCCATAAATTCACTAGCAGAATATGTCTTATCAAAAAGGAATTTCTGCTGCTGATAAACCATACCTAATGTTCCGTTTTCAAGAACTATTACAGTAACAGCAAGATTATTTTCTGCCAGTGTCGCAAGCTCCTGAATATTCATCATAATTGAACCGTCACCGCTAAAACAAACAATGCGTTTGTCTGGATTTGCAATAGCAGCACCAATTGCAGCAGGAAGACCAAAACCCATTGTTCCAAGACTGCCGGAAGTGAGGAAAGTTCTTGGTTCTTCAACAGGATAATACTGAGCCGCAAACATCTGATGCTGACCAACATCTGTTGTAACGATTAAATCAGTTTTCTTTGTACCTGCCTTTTCTGCAAGTTCTGGAATAGAAGAAATAAATTCTCTTGGATTTACACTATCAGCAAAATTCCTGTTCTTTTCTTCCGCTTTTGGTGTTCCACAAGTCATTGAGCCTGTTTCTTTCTTTACCTGAATTATATGGTCTGCCCACTGATTTCTATCAGATTCAAGAGAATTATCTGCTTTGAGTCTGTTTTCAAGCATTGGAGTAAGTTCAGCAAAAACAGATTCTACCTTTGCAACAATACTAGCATTAGCAGGCATGATTTTATTGATTTCAGCTGCATCAATATCAATGTGAATGATTTTTGCGTTTGGACAGAACTTTGCAACAACCCCAGTTGCCCGATCGTCAAAACGAACACCTGCCGCAATAACAAGGTCACTTTCGTTCATTGCAACGTTTGCCGCATAACTTCCGTGCATGCCAACCATTCCCGCAAAATCAGAATCAGAAGACGGAATACATCCAAGTCCCATAAGAGAAGTTACTGCAGGAAGTCTGTATTTTTTCTTGAAATTTCTAAGCTGGTCAGCTGCTTCTCTTGAATTACAGCCGCCACCAAGATAAAGAACAGGTTTCTTTGCAGCAGCAAGCATTTCCACTGCCATGTTCAAAATTGGTCCCATAGCATCAGATTTTGTATGAAAACGAACATCATTTTCATCAGAAATTTTATTGATTTCTGGCCAGGCATCAAATTCGCATTCTGCAAGCTGAACATCACGAGGAACATCAATAAGTACAGGACCAGGACGACCATTTACAGCAATCTCAAATGCAAGAGGAATTGCTGTTAAAAGTTCTTCCGGCGACTTTACCATAATGCTGTGTTTTGTGATTGGAAATGAAAGACCAAAAGTGTCAGCTTCCTGGAAAGCATCAGTTCCAATAAGATATGTATTTACCTGGCCTGTAATTGCAATGATAGGAACAGAATCGCATCTTGCATCTGCAACTGCAGTCAGAAGATTCATTGCTCCCGGACCGCTGGTTGCAAGACAAACGGCAGGAATTCCGTTTGTACGTGTCATTCCCTGTGCAATAAAACCACCAGCCTGTTCCTGACGCACAAGCACATGCTTAATTTTACTTCTTGTAAGTTCATCATAAAGCGGAAGAATTGATCCGCCTGGAATACCTGCAACAGTTTCTACTCCCTGCCGCTGCAACAATTCAACAATAATCTGTGCGCCTGTCTTCTTCATCTTACACTCCCATAAAAAGTCAAGAAGATTGTTTCAACAATCGATTGACTTTTTACGCTGTTCCGTAATGTAATGAGGAACAGCAGTTTAAAATAAAGGCTCTCCTTGTGCCGGAGAGCCTTTTATAAGGTATATAAAAATTACATACGCATAAGTCACCCGGTACAAGCTATTCAGCCAGCACGACGAGAACGACCAACAATGTAATTTCAATAATTTTCTTCATTTGCAATTATTTTGCCACATTTACCCCTTTAAGTCAACTTTATGATGATTTTGGGACTGATTTTTTACGAAAAAATGTTATAATAGAAATATGTCTTTGAACTGCAATGAAATCAACCTTGTTCTGGAAGAATTGAATATAAACGGCTATTTTATTCAGGATATTATTCAACCGGGATATGACACTATTGCCTTTTATCTTTATGCAAACGGTTCTGCAAAAACAGTACTTATCTGTACAGCCCAGAATGCCTGCAGACTGAACGAAACCCGCCGGAAAATTGTAAAAAATGAAAAACCTTTGCGTTTCATGGAATTTTTGCGTTCCAATATAAAAGGAGCCCGCATTGCAGACTGCCGTCAGATTGATTTGCAGCGAATTATCAGGTTTGAACTTGTTCATGGGGATGACAATTTTATAATGTATGTACGTTTATGGAGTAACGCGGCAAACATAATAATATGTGACAGTGAAAACAACATCCTTGATACCATGTTCAGAAGGCCTGGCAAAGGTGAAGTTACAGGCGGAAAATTCATTGTTCCAGAAACAGACAATTCTAAACCTGCAAAAATATTTCCAGTCAGAGAATTTGAAGAAATTGCCGAAGAATACAGACTGAAAAATCCTGATTACCCAGACCTTTCATTCAACCAGAAAATTGACATCTGGTACGGCGAACACGCAGATACTCTTTCAAGACAGGCTTTGCTTGCCCAGGCGGAAAAATGGTACACTCTTAAGAAAAGCAAAATGACAGCCGCTCTGAACAATCTTAAAAAAAAGCAGAAGGATTTTGAATCTTCCGGTCAGTTAAAGCATCTTGGAGATTTAATTCTTTCGAACAGTTATCTATTTGACGGAAAATCAAAATTTCTTGAATGCGATGATTACGAAACCGGCAGAAAAATTCAGATTCTTGTAGATCCAAAAAAATCTGCCCACGAAAATGCTTCTGATTATTACGAAAATTACAAAAAGGCACAAAGCGGTGCGGAATCACTTGTGCATGATATTGAAGTATCAGAAAAAAAACTGGAAAAGCTGGAAAAAATGTATTCAGACATTCTTAACGAACAGAATCCTGTGCGCATTGAACAGCTTTTTAGAAAAGATTCCACTCCTAAACAGCAGCAGAAAAAAGAACATACCGGGCTTGATTACACTGTTGACGGCTGGTACATTCTTGTTGGCCGGGACGCAAACGAAAATGACGAGCTTTTGCGTCATTACGTAAAAGGTTCAGACATGTGGCTTCATGTAAGAGATTTTCCAGGCGGTTACGTTTTCATAAAAAATCGTCCCGGCAAAACAGTTCCTCTGGAAATTTTACTTGATGCAGCAAATCTTGCAGTGTATTATTCAAAAGCTCGCAATGCAGGAAAAACTGATTTGTATTATACTCATGTAAAATATCTGCGTAGAGCAAAAAACGGGCCAAAAGGACTTGTCCTTCCAACCCATGAAAAAAATCTTTGCATAACTCCAGACAAAAAAAGACTTGAACGACTAGATTCTATCAGACAGGATGCAGAATTATAATGAAAACTGAACTTTATTCAAAACCATTTAAAAAATATCCAAGCATAATCTCATTTTTAATTCTGCCCTTTCATCCGTCCTCAATAAAAACAAGTTTTTCATTCATTTTTACAGCCTGGAAATCATTTGTTGTAATCCAGAACAAGCAGAAATTTCACATTACCCGTAAAAATGTAGTCAATGTTGAACATCCTTTAGATGAAAAAATTCCATTTGTTCCTTCAAATGTAAAAATATATATGGATTTCGTCTGGCTTTTCTGCAGAATCATGGCAATGTTCATTGTAAAAAAAGGAATTACAGAAGGTGTCCGGCTTAACAAAAAAATAATCCGCTTTATTGAAGGCTTATACATCCGCGGAAGTCACATTTACAACCACGCACTCTCTACAACAAAACGGCCTCATTACCTGAAAATGTTCAAATTTGTTGTAATTCATCTTTTTGACCCTCATCTCCTTTGCGTACCAAGTCTTCATGTAGCCATTGTTGTTGGCGTATGGGCAAAAGTACGGGAAATTTTAAGTGAAACAAGTTTTTCTGAAGAAGAAAAAAGTCAGATTCTGGATGACATTTATTACGGTTCAATCGCAATCACAGAAAGCGTTTTATTCGTAAAACAGCACAGCATCAATTGTGTTGCTGGAGCTCTTTACATGCTCACCGCAAGCCATGATAACGGATTTTTTACAGAAGAAGATGCGAATCACGTAATAAACAGCCTGTTTTTAGAACCAGAATACATTAAAGACGGAAACGAAATACAAATTAGAGAATACATTGGCAAAATGTACAAAAATTTAATTGAAAGCAGCAAGAACAGCACAGATTGGGAGACAGCACTTTACAACTGGTTAGACACTTACAAAAACACATAGTTCAGTTTTTTTTATCACTACACACTTTTACAAAAAAAACACAGATAAACGTAAAATAATTTTCTGCGTTCATCTGCGTTCTTCTATGGTTAATTATTAAACAATTCTAGAATCGTTCTGCTTTTCCAGATTTTTTCTGTTTATACAAGCCTGCAGATCCAGTTCTAGGAGTGCGTTCTGTTGGAGTATGTACGTTAGGACGACCATGTTTTTTATCAAAAGAACCCCACTCTTTTCTGTCTCTTTCGCGTCCTCCACCAAAACCACGGCCAGAATTAGATCTTCCAAAACCGCCGTCTCCGTGACCACGGGAGCGGCCGCCATGTCCGCCTCTTCCGCCTCGCTTTACGCCAAAATCATCACCAAATCCGCCTTCTTTTACATCAACGTGCATGTGAGGAACATTCTGGTTTTTCTTTGCAAGCTCAAGAGCTTTTCTTGCGGCATCTTTTGGAAGACTTACAAGAGAGAAGTTCGAAGAAATATCTATTCTATCAACCATGCGTCCTGGAATATGGAGCATTTTGCTGAAATAATCTGCAATTCCTTTTGGATTATATCCGTCACGGCGGCCAACCTGGATATAAAGACGAACCTGATCTGCCATTTTTCCATGAGACTGTATTTTTCCGTAACGTGATTTATCAAGCTTATCGTTATAAAGAACAGAAAGAACTGCAGCAAGAACGTCTTTTGCTTCATTGTTCTGGCAAAGTTCATCTGCCATAGCAGTAAACTGTTCTGCAACACTAATCAAAGTTGATTCAGGAGCTGCCTGTTCCAATGTTTCAGATACAGACTGAACAGATTCTTCAATTTCTGAATTGTCTGCTGCCATATTTTCCTGATTTTCAGATTCTGCAACGTCTTCAACTGCAAGACCAAGCTTCTGTTTAAGTTCAGAAAAAAGTCTTTTCTTTTTTCTTGCAATTACAGCTTCTACAGCAGGAATTTCTTCTTCCTTCATTTCGCCCTTGCTTGCTTTTGCAACAGCACGACGAAGATAGCCAAGTTTTCTAGTATCCTGAGGAGCCACAAATGTTACTGCAACTCCCTTACTGCCGGCTCGACCTGTACGACCAATTCGATGAACGTAAGTTGCACCATCAAAAGGAAGAGAAAAGTTTACAACATAAGTAAGACCATTAATATCAATACCGCGGGCGGCAACGTCTGTAGCAACAAGAATCTTTGTTTTCTTTGAACGGAATCTTGTAATGATTTTTTCACGCTGAGCCTGAGCAATATCACCGTGAAGAGCCGCAACATCATAACCTTTTTCATCAAGAGCTTTTGTTACATGGTCTGCATCATTTTTAGTCTGTGTAAAGACAATTCCGTAAAAATCGTCAGCATAATCAATCATGCGCACAAGAGCTTCAATTTTATCACTTTCACGCACAACCCAGAATTTCTGATCAATGAGCAAAGGTTCATCAACAACGCCTTCTTCCTCAACGATTTCATAATCACCCATAAACTGACTAGCAATCTTAAGAATTGGTTCCGGCATTGTAGCACTAAAAAGAAGAATTCTTGCATCAGGATTTGCCTGCTTGAAAATTGCCTCAATATCTTCTACAAAGCCCATATCAAGCATCTGATCGCCTTCGTCAAGAATGAAGTAATCAATTTTACTAATATCAAGAGTTCCACGTTCAAGATGATCCTGAATACGGCCTGGAGTACCTACAACAACTTCAACACCACGTTTCAAATCCTTAATCTGAGTTGAGTATGAAGCACCACCGTAAAGTACACATGTACGCGGATTTTTTCCGTCTGTAAATGACTGAAATTCTGTACAAGTCTGAATTGCAAGCTCCCGGGTTGGCTCAAGAACAAGAGCTTTTACACACCCTGTCTGACCACGAACCTTCTGAATGATTGGAAGACCAAAAGCAGCCGTTTTACCAGTACCAGTTCTTGCCCTTGCAATAATATTTGCATCGCCATTTAAAAGTCTTGGAATCGCCAGTACCTGAATTGGAGAAGGCACCTTAAAACCTTTCTTTTCTACTGCAGCAAGAGTAGCATCATCAAGTCCTAAATCTGCAAATCCAATTTCAGAATCTGTATCTGAATCACCTGTTTCCTGAAGATCAACCTGACCTTCGATTGGAACGATTTCATCGTCCATAATTTCTTTATTTTCCATTATTTTCCTATGTATACGAAATTTACAGTATTATTCCCTAAGTTTCAAGCAAACATTTGAAAACTTCGCATTTAATTACATTTAATTGAATTTTACTGCAAAAAATCTTATTTTATTAACGCTTGTTTGCTTTTAACATTTTGATGTGATATAATAGCGTATTATGAGTGAAACAAAATTTCAGATTGATCAGAAAATAGTATATCCAAGTCAGGGTGTTGGAAAAATTACAGAAATTTTCGAAAAGATTTTCCGCGGTACACCAATGATGTACTACAAAATATATATTGAAGCTTCAGACATGATCGTTATGGTTCCTGTTGAAAAAGCTGAGGAACTTGGAATTCGTTCCATTGTTTCTTCTGAAGAAGCAGAAAAAGCTTTGAATTCTCTTTCAGATGATTTTGAACCTATTACCTCTGACTGGAAATTACGCTATCAGATGAACCTTGACCTTCTTAAAAAAGGAACAATTGCTGATATTGCCGCAATCGTAAGATGCCTTTACAACCGTAGCAAAGTAAAGGAACTTCCTATTCTTGAACGCAAACTTTATGACCAGGCAAAAAAGCTTCTTGAAGATGAAATTTCTATTGCAATGGGAATTGATGTAAAGGAAATTGAATCTCAGATTCATACAAAACTTGAACCTCCTGGTTCTACTCCAAAAGTAAAACATATCATTGATGAATTTGACGACGAAGATGATGATTTGATGAATGATGTTTCTGATTCTTCTGGCAAAGAAAATAAAGACAGAGACGACGATGATGAAGAGGACGATTCCGACTCATCTGATAATAACGAAGCTGATGACGATTTCGACGGCGATGACGACGATTTCTAATCAAAAAATCGCAATAATAATTGCAGCCGCAGGTTCTTCTACCCGAATGAATTTGGGCTGCAAAAAAGAGTACCTTCCTTTACAGGAAGGTACCGTTCTTTCCACTGCTGCAAAGGCATTTCTTAAAACAATAAATATCAGTTCAATTACAGTTACTGTTCCTAAAAACGGAAAAAATGATGCAGAGAACGCTTTTTTTGCTGATTCTGAAATGAAAACATTAACTGAAAATGTAAGCCTGCACTTTATAGAAGGCGGAAAAACCCGTCAGGAAAGTGTTTTCAACGCCCTAAAATCACTTGAAGAAGATAAACCTTCTATTGTACTGATTCACGATGGTGCCCGCCCTTTTGTTTCATCTGAAATAATCACAAACACCCTTGAAGCAACAATAAAATACGGAGCCGCTGTACCAGGCACAACCCCCGTAGATACTCAAAAGCTTATGAACGATGATGGATTTATTATTCAGCACCTTAAACGCAGCAATATGACTGCAGTTCAGACACCACAGGGATTTCTATTCAATGAATTGCTTGCTGCCCACTATAAAGCTTTTGATGATGGCAATGAATACACAGATGATACAGAAATATGGGGAAAATACATTGGGGAAGTGAAAAATGTATCTGGCTCGCAAGAAAACATAAAAATCACTTTTGCTGATGATTACAAAAAGAAAAACAATATGAACGACTTTATCTTACGCACAGGTCTCGGATATGATTTGCACAGACTTGTAGAAGGCCGAAAACTTATAATCGGAGGAATAGAATTTCCTTTTAACAAAGGAGAGGATGGACATTCTGACGGTGACTGTTTACTTCATGCAATCACAGATGCTTTACTAGGAGCCAGCGGAATGGGCGACATAGGAAGTTATTTTCCGCCGGAAGAAGCAAAATGGAAGGATGCAGATTCCGTGGAACTATTAAAGACTGTATGGAAGGACATAAAGGCTTCTGGCTGGAAACTGAACAATCTTGACTGTGTTGTAAAACTTGAAAAGCCAAAATTTCTTCCAAAAAGACAGGAAGTTATTGAATCAATTTCAAAAGCTCTTGGTGTTGAAAAAGACAAGGTTTTTGTAAAAGCAAAGACAGGTGAAAAGCTTGATTCCGTTGGAAATGGCAACGCAATCGAAGCCTGGTGTACCTGTCTCCTATACAAATAATCTAAAAAATATACTTTTTGAATCTATCAGTAAATTACAGCGATAGATTCTTTTTTTACTTTACCTTTCATGATTCCGTCTTTTACAACGAATTTTGCCTTGTTTGCTTTATCAACATAAGTTCCGTCAGCAAATGAAACTGAAGTTTCAATAACAGCAGATTTTGAAGGGTTTAGGTTAATGACAACAAGACCTTTTTCGCCACGTTTTACGATTAAAACAGAAGCATCCTTTCCATTTTCCAGCTTTTCAGGCTCTCCAACCATAGCAGTTCTGAATTTGTTTACAGCGACAACTTCTTTGTGAAAATATTCATCATTTCCAGTTTCACCGATTTTTGATGCACCAGGAAACTGTACTCCTTCAGCACCCTTTGGACGATTGAAGAAAAGAGGAGTTCCACCCGCTCTTGCAGAAATCAAAGCCCAGCCTAAACGCAACTGAGCATGGCGCAATCCGGCAGATTCACCTTGATTTGCATAAGTATCGTGGCTTTCAACCCAAGTAACAATATTATCTGGAGCAGACGGGTGCCGCCAGTTTGCAATCCCCTTTGCATTGAATTTTGCATTTACAAGACCACTTCGTACAATTCCGCCATAATTACTTGCAACAACAGGCATAAGCTTGCCATATTCTTCTTCCATGGATTTTCCGCCCTGAAGAACTTCACCATAAATAAACAGATTATCTGCGTTTTTCATATAAACGCCGCGAATATCCTTTTTACCAAGAAAAATTGGCCAGAAATCATTTTGTTTGCTGTATTTATCAAGAGGATCCTGTGGAAGCGCAATATGTTTAGCTGTATCGTATCTAAAGCCGTCTGCTCCGCAATCAATACAGTCATTTACATACTGCATAAAATATTCCTGAAAATCAGGGTTTTCTGTATTAACATCTGGTAATCCGCCCATTTGAGCAGAAGTACATTCCAAGCGGTCATCATAATTACGAATCTGATGGTCAGAATTACTGTGATAAAGACGAGTAATTCCGCCAACTGCTTTCAAAAGGTCCTGGGAAATTTCATTTACCCTTGGAGTTGTATGATTTGGAAGAACGTCAACAATTACACCAATGCCCAGTTCATCAGCTTTTTTACACATTGAAATAAAATCATCTCTGGTACCAAGCTGATAATTTCCCAATTTCCAGTCTGTTGGCTGATAATGGTAATACCACTTTCCGTTTAAATCTTCGCTCATTAGCTCAAGTCCGCCGTAATCGCCTTCCAGACATTTATTGGCAGGAGAGGTCTGAACTGCAGCAAATCCTGCTTCTTTGATTTTTGGAAGGTTTTTCTCAATGTTTTTAAAAGACCAGCACCATGCATGCAGAATTGCTCCATTTTGAATATCTGCACGACTTTGAGAAAACACATTCTGCGAAATAATGAATGATAATGATAATAATAAATATTTTGTAATTTTCATAAGTCAATTATACAAGACAAATGCATAATCGACAAATGAAATTACTCAGGAAGCTCCAGAATAAGTGCTACTTCAGATTCAGAAATTCTAACTCTTTTTGCAATTTCAGCAGGCGACCACCCTTCGCGTTTAAGACTTCGAACTAAATCTTTCTTCGCTGGGGTAACACGAGTACTTTCGCCGCCGTCAGAACTATTAGATTCAATTTCAGAAATTTCCTTCAAAGCATCAAAGCGTTTTTTTATCTCTGAATCCAAAGAGTACAATCTCTGTTCAGCCTTTGAAATACCACTTCTTGCAGAATTAATCTGCTCAATTCTATCATCAGTTGAATCAAGAATATCATGAAGACTATTCAGCTTGTTTACTGCATCACCGATTTTTGGACTATTCTTTAAAAGCTCATCTACATTATTCTGCAAATCTCTGATAGCATTTGGCAAAGCTTCTGACTGACGGGAACAATTTGCCAGTCTGTTTTCCAGTTCCTTAAGATTTTCA
>JAFOCI010000053.1 GCA_017381365.1 Treponema sp. | reverse complement strand
TAGCTAGCGTCGCTACATGCGCAAGTCGGCAAGGAAACTACCGTTTCCGACTTGCGAATGTTTTTGACAGCCTCTTTCTTCCTTCCCGTATTTTCATAATTAAACAATTTTTTTGCAAAATCAATTTTATGATTATTTTTTAAAAAACTCGAATTTCGAACTATATAGAAAATAGAGGATAAAAATGCTTGAAGAATTGAAGATGCCTGTGGCTCAGTTAAAAGAAGACATTATGGGTGTTTGGGGGCGTCTTGATGCTGATTCAATTCAGAAAAAGATAGATGAAAAAATGGCTTTAACAGAAGAGCCTGGCTTTTGGGATGATCATGAAAAAGCAGAAAAAATAATGGCTCAGGTAAGAAAACTGAAGAATCGTGTTGAACCATGGAAACAGCTTTTAAGCGAATTTTCTGACCTTGAGGCAATGTATGAGCTGGCAGCAGAAAGCGGTGAAAAATCTGATGAAGACGAAGTACGCTCTATGCTGGAAGCAGGGCAGAAAAAATTTGAAGAGCTTAACGTTCTGAATCTTCTTTCTGGGGAAGTTGATGATTCAAGTGCGTTTCTTTCAGTTCATTCTGGGGCTGGTGGTACAGAAGCAGAAGACTGGGCTCGTATGCTCAGCCGAATGTACACCCGCTGGGCAGAGCGTCATGATTTTAAGATTGAAGTTGTGGATGTTCTAGAAGCTGAAGGCGGAATCAAATCCATTACAATGCAGATTGACGGAGATTATGTTTACGGTCATTTAAAAGGCGAAGCTGGAATTCATCGTCTGGTACGCATTTCTCCTTTTGATGCCAATGCCCGCCGACATACTTCTTTTGCCAGTGTTTACGTTTTTCCTGTTCTGGATGATTCAATTGAAGTTGAAATTAAACCTGAAGATTTGCGCGTAGATACATACCGTGCCGGTGGAAAAGGTGGTCAGCATGTAAATAAAACTGACTCTGCCGTACGTTTCACTCACTTACCAACTGGAATTGTTGTTGCCTGTCAGAGTGAACGAAGCCAGATTTTTAACCGTCAGGCTTGTATGAGTATGCTCCGTGCCCGTCTGTATGAATATTACCGAGAGCAGAAAGAAAAGGAAAATGCAAAATTCGGCGCAGAAAAAAAAGACATTTCCTGGGGAAATCAGATTCGTTCTTATGTTTTCCAGCCTTACACAATGGTAAAAGATCACAGAACAAAATGTGAGTCTGGCAATATTCAGGCAGTCATGGACGGTGATATTGATCAGTTCATGGATTCATTCCTTGTTGCCCAGTGGAAAGGGCTTCCTATGGATTCTGGAGATGATGACGAAGAAATGTAATTTTTTTCTTAAAAAATTAATTTTCTCTCTTTTTACTGCTTTCTGTGTGTCAGGTGCATTCTGTGCGACTGAAAACTGGGTTCTGGCTGCAGAAAAATTTAAATTTACGCAGAATAATATTGAACCTGCAATTCTGGCTGTATCTACAACCTTGCCTAGTCTAATTCTTGAGCAAATGGCGGAAAATCTTGTTCGTGCGGATAGAGCTCAAGCTGTAATGGACAGGGAATTGTATGATTTGCGTACAAAAAAACTGTCATTGTTTTTGCAGCTTTCAAAAGAAATTAAAACCAGAGACGCAATATTACTTAATGATTATTCTAAATTCAGATTAAAATCAAAAATTAAAACACAGGAAAAAAAGATAAGTGATATAAAAAAGCAGATAGATGATAATCTGGAACTGGAAAAAAAAGTAAGGGAAAAATATTTTCCTCAAATACAAGAAGATCTTGAACGTGAACGTCTCATTGAAGAAGGTGCTGTTGTTGATAATGACAAAGATGAAAATTCTTTGTTGGAATTATTAAAGGATTTTATTCCTGGAAAAGATTCTGAAGATCTTGTGTTGCGAAATGTAACTTTTTATCAGAATGATATCTCAAAATTATATGAAGGTGGAGCTGACGGCGATTATAAATCTTATAATTTTGAAAAAGGCTGTGTTTCTTCAAAAATATCAGGATTGTTGACAGGAGTTATTACTGTATACGGTTCTTATATATCTGTTTCAGTAACTTTATACTCTTATCCTGGTGCAAAGGTTATAGGTACCGCGATGGAAGTCGGTGATATAGATGACTTGAAAATGTTGTCGATTGGTCTTGCCAGATTATTGACTCCAAAAATTGCTGACAGTATGCCAATTGAAATGGAATTTGAAATCGAACCACCAGAAGTCGCAGATAACATAACGATTACTGTGGATGATGTTGTTTACAAAAATTTTCAGGAAGTTTTGATTTCTCAAAGTGGAGTTCACAGGCTAATGTTTTCGTCGCCTGGTTATTCAGAAATTTCAACCAGTTATTCTTTTGCAGGAAACAGACGTTTTCATATAAAAGCAAAAATGACAAAGACTGATAACGGCAAAACTAATCTTCTTTTCTTAAAAAACAGGAAAGGTGATGTTTTTGCAAATGGTGTTTTTAGCGGAACGTTGAATGACGAAAATAATACTGCTCAAATAAGTATTGATGGAAAACATGTTCTTGGACATTTTATAAGCGTAGATGGTCAGGCAGCAGATTTCTATATTCAGAAAAAGTATATGCAGGAAGACGCATATTTGAGTATAAATGTAAAACCTTTTGATAGAAGTAAGTATATCGAAAAACGCAGACGCTGGATGTATACAAGCTATAGTGTGCTGATAGTTTCGCTTATCCCTACTTTCTATTGTTACGGAAATTCTTTTGCAACTTCAAAAAGTTATAATATAAATGCAAATAATAACTTGAGCGGTTATTCAATATCTTTGTCTGATGCCCAGAACTGGCAGACTGCTTCCAATGTTTGTATTGGAATATCTTGTGCTTGCGGGGCCTGGTTTGTTTATGAACTTGTTAGATATCTTCAATCAGCAAATACAGTTTTACCGGCAAAAGCAAAGCCTTTAAGTGACAGAAAACTTACAAAGATACGAACAAAGAAACAGAAACGGCTGGAAGCGCTGTATACAAACAATAATAAAGTTGAATCTGATATAGTTTCTGAAAATAAAGGCGTCCAGCAGAAAATCGAGGTGGAAAATAATGAGTAAAATTTCTTTTGCAGAAAAAATTAAAAATCTTTTCAAAGGTGGAGTAAAAAACGAATCTTTTTTTGATGACCTTACAGATAATCTCATTGAAGGAGATATTGGAGCAAAAACTGCTTTTGAAATATCAGAACTGCTTGAAGATAACTGCAAAAAAAAGCATCTGGTAAGCGATGAAGAAATTTCGCGTGAATTAAAATTCATTCTGTCTGAATATGTAAAAGAGACAGAGCTTTTACCTCAGCGAAACGGGCTGAATATCTGGATGGTGCTTGGGGTTAATGGAGTTGGAAAAACTACAAGTGTTGCCAAATTGGGAAATTTCTTGAAAAAAAATGGAAACAGCAATGTAATTCTAGCTAGTGCAGATACATTTAGAGCTGCCGCTATTGAACAGTTGAATACTCATGGAGAGCGAATCGGACTTAGAGTAGTAAGTCATCAGCATGGAAGTGATCCTGCAGCTGTTGTTTATGATGCTGCAGAAGCTTGTAAAGCTCAGGGCGATGGCATTGTGCTGGCCGATACTGCAGGGCGTTTGCACAACAAAGAAAATCTTGTAAGGGAACTTCAGAAAATCGACAAAATTTGCAGGGAAAAAGCTTCTGATGGCATGTATAAGAAAATTCTGGTTATAGATGCAACTACTGGTCAAAATGCTTTTAGACAGGCAGAAGTTTTTAATGAAGCTGTTGGTTTAGATGCTCTTATATTAACAAAATATGATTCTACTGCAAAGGGTGGGGTTGCAATAACAATCGGAAAAGAACTTAATCTTCCGATTGCGTATGTATGCGATGGTGAAAAATATGAAGATATCAGAAAATTTGACGCAGAAAAATATTTAAATGAATTTGTGGGCTATTAAGTTTGAATAAAAAAAAATCTAACATCCTGCTGATATTAATTATTTTCTCAATTAGTTTGTATGCCCGGGACAACAGGAATACAAGTATTCCAGCGTATTTTTATAGCTTGTTAAGCAGTGAATATAATATTCCTTTAAATATAAAAAACACTGAATTAATGCCTGTAGCACCATTTGAAATAAAAAGGAAAACTGCTGTTTTTTTTGCAAATACTTTCTGGACTTTTGAACATGGAGCTATTCGTCTTATTGATTATTTATACCCGGAATATCTGGGATATTTCGATAGTTATTGCTTTTATGATGCAACAGCAGATTCTGGAAATTGGGTTGATCTTTTTTTTCTTGATAATAAAGACGGTTTTGTTATTGTAAGACCTGAAATTATTTCGGAAAAAGAAAAGCTTATTACAGAAATTTCAGCAGAACTTAGTGAATTTGAAAGGCTGTATGCAGAAAACGATGTGAATGGGAATCAGAATAGTGCTTCAGAGCAGAAGAAGGAATTATATGAAAACGGTGATTTTTATTCTCAGAAAGAAAAAAGCATAAGGGATTCTGAATATAATATAGCCTTTTTTTCATTTGAAAAAGAATATTTTGGAACACAGAATTTGCCTGAATCAAGAATATTGATTAGAGGCGATGATGAAAATATGTTTCGTATTTACTATGATGATGATTTGCGGATAATAAAAAAAGAAAACTGGAAAATGGCAGCAGATATAAAAGGGTCTGAGTTACTTACTACTCAGCTTTATAAATATGAAAATTCAAGTATACCGGTTTCAAGCGTGCTGTCAGGAAAAGACTATAGGTATGAAATGTCCTATGATGAAAAAGGAAATGTTATAGAAAGTAAGAATTATAAGGTTTCAGAAGAAGATTCTTACATCGAAAGTATTTCCAGATGGCGTTTTAATCAGGATAATAAAATAAAAATGAAAGAATCTACCGTATATACTTATAAATCAGGTAATGCAAAAGCTGTTCTTTCAAAAGAAACTAAGAGGGAAGAATATGAATACAAAGTAGATTCAAAAACACCTGATTATTTTTATTATGAAAATGGTGAGTTGCGATTGAAAAAAATATATACGAATGCTGATGATTATATAACATCTACATATTTTGACGGTGGTTTTGTAGTGGAAAGCTATTATTCGAACTATAACAGAATAAAAGATATTTTCTATCTTAACGGAAAAGTAAAAAGGATAAAGAAGTATGCAAAATAAAAAAAATATGCTTTCAGCTATAAAGTGGATAATTGAAGTTTCAAATCGGTTTGCTCATATTGACAGGGCGGGACGTTCCGCTATAACAACTATTCTTGCAACTTTAGGAATAAGTTTTGGAGTAATGACATTAATAACTGTTCTAAGTGTTATGAATGGTTTTCAGCAGACATCAGTAAAACCTATTATGGAAATTTCTTCGTATCATCTTAGGGTCACAGATGTACCTGATGAACTTTTTATTGATTTTCTTGAATTTTGCGATGAAAATAAAAAAATTGCCAGTGCGTTGCCTTTTTATGAATCCCAAAGTCTTATGGTTGGAAAAAAAGGTAATCAGGCCTCTTCAATAATAAGAGGAGTTTCTAAGGATATAATGGCTCGGGATAATGGATTTAAACAGGAAGTTTCTGTTGTACATGGAAAATTTGATTTGAATGAAGATGATTCTATAGTCCTTGGTTCAACTATTGCGAAAGCTTTGTCTGTTCATGTTGGTGATTATGTAAATCTTCTTGCGCTAAGTGGCGGAAAAGATGTTGCTCTTATATCACAAAATCGTAAATTCAAAGTTACTGGCATTTTTTCGAGTACTTTTTATGATATAAATGCCGGTTATGCGTTCATAAACATTGAAGCTGCAGAAAAGAATTTTGGAAGTGATGCAGTAAAAATATATGGAATTAAACTTACAGATTATGATGATGACATAATTGTTATGGGTCAGATGAAAAATCTGTTTCCTGAAATAAATGTTCTGTCCTGGCGAGAATACAACAGGTCATTTTTTGGAACTTTAAGAGTTGAAAAAAACATCTTGATGCTTCTTGTCTGTATAATATTTGTTGTTGTTGGAATTAATATTTATAACGGTATGAGACGCCTTGTTTTTGAAAGAAGTCAGGATATTTCAATTCTCTCTGCATTAGGTGGTACTCGTTCTGAAATTAGATTGATTTTTATTATGAGAGGATTTACCAGTGGTTTTGCAGGTGCCTTTTCCGGGGCTTTGGCAGGAATTTTAATAAGTGTGAATATTAAATCAATTTTTATTTTCTTTGCAGATTTGATGTTTTATGTGCAATATTTTTTTCTTATGCTTTTTGTTCCATACAAAGCAAACTATATTTCGCAGAACATGATTTATGAATTGTATGCTGAAATTCCTGCTCAGATAGTTTTAAAAGAAGTTTTAATGATCGTTTTATTTGGAATAATTGCACCCTTAGTTGCCAGCTGGCGTGCAAGTGATAATGTATTAAAAATGAGTGTTGCGGAGGTTTTGCACGATGAGTAATATCGTTACGATTTCAGGTCTGGAAAAAACATATACAACAGGAAATGAAAAACTTTCAATTTTAAAAAATCTTGATTTTGTTGTTGAAGAAGGCAGCAAAACAATTATTATTGGGGAAAGTGGAAGTGGAAAAAGTACTTTGCTTAATATTATTGGAAGTATTGATAAGGCAACTGCAGGAACTGTTATTGCAGGTCCATGGAATGTAACTGAACTGAATGAACAGGAACAGGCTTTGTATCGTCAGAATTTTCTTGGCTTGATTTTTCAGTTTCATTATCTTTTAAAAGATTTTACTGCTTTGGAAAATGTTTATATGGCAAGCTATATGGCTGGAAATACAAAAAAACAAGCTGTAGAACGGGCAAAAACATTGCTTTGCGACGTTGGTCTTGAAAATAGAATGAATCACCTGCCTTCCCAGCTTTCAGGAGGTGAACGTCAAAGAGTTGCTGTTGCAAGAGCTCTTATAAATAATCCGTCTCTAATTCTTGCAGATGAACCTACAGGAAATCTGGATCCTGAAAATGCAGTTCTTATAAGTGATTTGCTTTTTTCCATGGCTGATAAATACAAGAAAACTTTAATTCTTGTCACTCATGATGTTAAGCTTGCAGCAAAAGGCAGTGTCAGATATACAATTAAACGTGGAAAAATTGAAAAAGTAGAGGATTAAAATGACTTTCAGATCATCTTTATTATATGCATTTCATTTAATTTTTCCGCGGACTAACAAAAAATCAACGGCAAGAGGCAGTATTATTGGTGCAATTATTTGTATTGGTATAAGTTTAATTCCTCTTGTTGTTGTAATGTCTTTTGCTGACGGCATGATTTCTGGAATGACACAAAGAATAATTGGACTTTCATCCTGTGAATTAAAGGCTGTAATGCGTAAAGCTAGCAGGCAAGCGTCTGATTATGAAAATTTACGTCATTATTCGGATCAATTAAAAGAAATTGCTGGGATACAAGACTGTTTTCCTCAAATTGAATGTGATGGTCTCGCAGCTGGAAAAAATTATAGAACAGGAACCGTTGTTCGTGCTGTAGAATCTGAAATTTTTTTGCGCAATGAAAATTTTAAAAACCTTTTTGTTGTAAAAGATGGTTCGATTGATGAATTTGTAAAAAATAATAAAAGTGCTGTTGTTGGAGAAAAAATTGCAGGGCTTTTAAATATAAAAGCTGGTGATACTTTCAGAATTATTATGACAAAATCAAAAGGTGATGGTATTGTTTCGCCAGTAGTTTCATCGTTTAAAGTAGCTGCAATCGTTTCTTCTGGATATCAGGAACTTGATTCAATGTGGATTTTTATACCAATTGAAAAAGGTTTTGCGGTGTTACCTCGAGAATCTTCTACAATTTCAGTGATGATTAAAACTGTTGATGGTGTAAAATCAGAACTTTCATTGTTAAAACATAAATGTATTGAAAAGTCTGCAGGAATTGCTTCCGTTTTTATGTGGAATGAATTAAACCGTTCTCAATTTCAGAATTTTTCATCAACAAAAGTAATGCTTTCATTTATTATGCTTCTTATTGTTTTGGTTGCATCTGTTAATATATCTTCTGCACTTGTAATGCTTGTTATGGAAAGACGAAAGGAAATTGCTATTTTAAAAAGTATTGGTGGCACAAATCTTGGAATATCCGTATCTTTTCTTGTTGCAGGAACAGCGTGTGGTCTTACAGGTACTTTAATTGGACTTCCTGTAGGGGTTTTATGTGCATTAAATTCAAATTATCTGATTATTTTTCTTGAAAATCTTGTAAATGTTTTTTCGAAAGTAATTTATATCGCTGGTGGTAATAGTGCAAGTAATTATCAGGCAATGCACTTGCTGAATCCTGCGTATTATCTGACAGAAATTCCTGTTTCAATTCCATTTGGAGAACTTTTTTTAATATCAAGTTCTGTTATTCTATTATCTTTTGTAGTTTCCGTGATTCCTGCCATAAAAGCTGGTAAAGAACGTCCATTGGAAACATTCAGGAAGGCTTAATGGTCTGTGATTTGTGTAAAGAAAATGAAGCTGTTATTTTCCTTGAAGCTATAGGAAAAAATGGAAAAAGAAAAATTAACTTATGTACTCAATGTGCAATGGCAAGAGGAATTCAAGCACCTGTTTCTGCTCCAAATTCTGAAAATCTTGCAGCTGTTTTTAAAGAAATTGAAGAAAAAGAAGAACTTAGAGATTCCAATTCAAAGAAATTATGCCCGATTTGTGGAAAAAGTCTTTATTCAATCTTGAAATACTGTACAGCTGGTTGTCCTGAATGTTATGAGATTTTTAAAAGTGACATTCAAAAAGTATTGCAGGAGCATGGTATTTCCGGTGTTTATACTGGTTCTATGCCAAAAAGGCTAGCATCTTTCAGAAATTCTCTTACAGACAGAGCTGATTTGCAGGCAAAACTTGATGAAGCAGTAAAAAATGAAAATTACGAAAAAGCTGCTGTGTATAGAGATTTTTTGAAAGCTCTTGAACGGGGTAGTGTATCAGACGGATTTCAGGCAGGTGATGACAATGAATGATAATCAGACTGGCTTACCCTGGTATGCATGTAATGGTGCAGAAACAGATATTATCGTTTCAACTCGCATTCGTTTTGCAAGAAATCTGGCAAATTTTCCTTTTCCTGAATGTTTTAAAGGCGATGATTATTTTAGAGTTCAGTCGTTGATTTTTGACTCTTTTGCACAGCTTCAAAATAATGAATCAACATTAAGATTTCATGCTATTGAAACATCTTCACTGGATTCTGCTGGTCGTTCAATACTTGAGGAACGAGGTGTTCTAGATAAAATCAAAAAACAGGGAGATACAGAATTACTTCCAGAGACAGGTGTTGTAATGACACTTGACGGATGCTGCAGCACAGTCATAAATAATGGTGATCATGTAAAAATTTCCTGTTTTCAGGCTGGACTTTCCTGTAGAAAATGCTTTGACGAATGTTACAAAATAGACGTGGGGTTGCAGAATACTTTGCAGTTTGCTGCATCTTATGATTTTGGTTATCTTACTGCACGATTGCCAGATTGTGGAAGCGGAATGAAAATCTCTTCGCGAATACATATTCCGGCTTCTGTTCGTTTCGGAAGATTGAATTTAATTACAGAAATCGCAAAAGAAAACGGTTTGGCTTTAAATCCGGCTTTTCCACTTCTTTCTCAAGGAAGCGTAGCTGGAAACTTTTTCATTCTTGAAACTGTATCAGCTTCAAATGGAAGCGAATTGGATCAAATTGCTGTTTTTGAATCAACTTGCAGACAAATTGCTGAAACTGAACGCAAGATTTCAAGAGAATATGCCGATAATAAAAGGACAGTTATTCGAAATTCCGTAATACGGGCTTATTCTATTGCCAGATTCAGTCTTCTTGTTTCTTTACGAGAAGCTGTTGATATTATTTCAGATTTAAAAACTGGTCTTAGAATGGGCTTTCTAACAGGAATTGAGGACAGCATGTTGAATGGGCTTCTTTATAGAATTCAGCCTGGACATCTTGCTTATCTGCTGGAAAGCGGAAACTTTTCCTTTGAAGAAGATATTCTTGATGATCAGAGAGCAAGGATTGACAGAATTCGCAGTTTAATTCTTCAGGAAGCCTTTGAAAAAATCTCTCTGGAGAAATTATGAAAAAACTTTCAACACGGGCATCAAGACTTGTATATGCATTAAGCCAGGATGAAGCTAGAAAAACTTTTTGTAGTGAAGTTCTGCCAGAACATATTCTTCTGGCAATGATAAAAAATGGCGAAGGTTTAGGTTTTGAAACATTAAAAAAATTAAGATTGAATGTTCTAACTTTTCAAATAGCTCTTGAAGATTGTATAAATAAACTTTCTGATCATATTACATTAGACGCGGATGAAATTCCTGCTAGCCGACGAGTAAAAACCATGCTTGATATTGCAGAAATAGAGTCTTCTGCTCTTATGAATCCTTATATCGGCACAGAACATCTTATTCTTGCTGCAATACGTGAATCAAACAGTATGACTGCAGGTTATTTTGAATCTGCATCGATTTCTATTGCTGCTGTTCGTGAAATGGTTAAAAATGTTCAAAAAATATCAGATTCTTCTTTTCTAGAAAAAGTTTCTAAAGATATGGCTGCAACAGCAATTGAGGATATTTTTGGAAAAAATGCGCTTTCGGAATTTGCAAGTTTTTTGAATTCTCCAATAGAAAATAAATCTTCTGAAAACTCAGAAATTCATCAAAAGAAAAATAAAAAACAGGATGAACAGTTCCTTGCAGAATTTACACGGGATATTACAAATTTAGCTAGAGAAAACAAGATTGATCCTGTTGTTGGCCGGGAAAAAGAGATAAAACGAGTAATTCAGGTATTGTGCCGTCGTACAAAAAATAATCCTGTTCTTGTTGGAGATCCTGGAGTTGGAAAAACAGCCATTGTAGAAGGTCTTGCCTGGTATATTGCCAAAGGTAATGTTCCTGTAAGTCTTTTAAGAAAACGAGTTCTTACTCTTGATCTTGCAGCAATGATTGCAGGTACAAAGTATCGTGGTGAATTTGAAGAGCGTATGAAAAAAATGATGAAGGAAGTACAAGAAGATGGTAATATCATTCTTTTCATTGATGAACTTCATACAATTATTGGCGCTGGCGGGCCAGAAGGTCAGATGGATGCGTCAAATATGTTAAAACCGGCTTTAAGTCGTGGAGAAATTCAGATTGTCGGTGCCACAACAACAAAAGAATATAGCCGTTATATAGAAAAAGATTCTGCTCTGGAACGACGTTTTCAAAAAATTATGGTAGAAGAACCTTCTGATGAAGAAACTATTGAAATTTTGAATGGAATAAAAGGACAGTATGAAAAATATCATGGAATCGTTTACGATGATGATGTAATTCCTGTAATTGTACGATTGTCCCGGCGTTATATTTCTGATAGAAGTCTTCCTGATAAGGCCATTGATATTCTTGATGAGGCTGGTACTCAGAAGAAAATTCTTGAAGAAAATAAACCTCATGATTTATTAGAACTTGAAAATCAAATTTCAAAACTTGTAGAAGAAAAAAAACAGCTTGTAGCGCGACAGGAATATGAGAATGCTGCTTTAATTCGTGATAAAGTTGTTGATTTGAAACGTAAGTTTGAGCAGCTTGAAAAAAATTGGAATGAAAATGGAAGTGAAACAAAACTTCATGTTACGGCAAAAGATATTTGCCAGATAATTTGTTCTATTACAGGAATTCCTGTAGATCAGCTTGATTCTTCAGAAACTGCTCGTCTTGTTCACATGGAAGACGAAATGCATAAAACTGTTATTGGTCAGAATGAAGCAGTTAAGCTTATGTCTGGTGCAATCCGCAGAAGCCGGGCGGGAATATCTTCTCCAAAACGACCAATCGGATCTTTTATTTTTCTTGGTCCTACAGGCGTTGGAAAAACTCAGCTGGCAAAAGGGCTTGCAAAATTTCTTTTTGGTTCAGAAGATCAGCTTATTCGTATAGATATGTCTGATTTTATGGAAAAGCATAATGCAAGCCGGCTTGTAGGAGCTCCTCCTGGATATATAGGTTATGAAGACGGTGGTGTACTTACAGAACAGGTTCGTCGTCATCCTTATTCAGTAGTATTACTTGATGAAATTGAAAAGGCTCATCCAGATGTGTTTAATCTTTTGCTTCAGTTGCTTGAAGAAGGTGAATTAAGCGATAATCTTGGACATACAGTCAATTTCAGAAATACAGTAATAATTATGACTTCCAACGCAGGAGCCCGTCATATAACTACAGAGGGCAGAGTTGGTTTTAGTTCTGCATCTAGTGACATTTTACCGTATGATGAAATCAAAAATAATGCAATGAATGAACTTAAAAAGCTTTTGAGTCCTGAACTTATAAACCGCATTGATGACATAATAGTTTTTGAAGCTCTCAGTAGAGAACAGATATCAAGTATTCTTGATATTCAGATAAAAGAACTTTCTGAACGTCTATCAGAACGTGGGCTTACAATAAAGCTGAGTGATTCTGCTCGTGATTATCTAGTTGATCACGGATATGAACCTTCTATGGGGGCTCGTCCTATGCGTCGTCTTATTCAAAGAGAAATAGAGGATCCTCTTTCTATCTTAATTTTGGAAAGAACAGATAATTCTCTTTCCAGCATAATTGTAGATTATGATGAAATGCTTACTGTTCAGTTTGAAAATACAAATTATACTGTAACAACTAAAATTTCAGAGGAAGAAGTAGTACATCAGACAGTAAAATGAAAAAAAAATTATTGTTATTAGTTTTTCTGATGATTTCTCACCTGATTATGGCTCAGGAAAAAACCCGCGTAGGTGTACTTAAAGGGGCGTGTGCTATTCCGTTTACATATATTTTGGCAAATCCCCTTTATGAATTTACTTATTATAATTCCGCAGATGAGATTGCAAAGGCTATCAAAGCGGGTTTGATAGATGTAACAAATATTTCTAGTGTTGCAGCAGAAAAACTTGTAACTCAATTGAAAGGTCAGGTTTCAGTTTCTGCTGTAACAAGTAATACTGGATTTTGTATTATAACAAGCGATGGTGATTTAACTTCTTTTTCCGGACTTCTTGGAAAGCAGGTTCATATAGTAAAGGATTCACTGGCTGATAAATTATTCAGTTTTCTGCTTGATAAAAATAGTATTCCTGTCCGATCGGATGAAGTTGGCGTAGAAATTGTTTATGATGATAACAATTCTGAAATTATTGCTGGTTTAAATTCTGGTTTGTATGAATATGCTGTTCTTGCGGAGCCTTATATAAGTAGTGTACTTACTAATTCTAAAAGAAAATATGCTGCAATTGATCTGCAGGATGAGTATCAGAAAATTTATGGTTCTGACAAAGTGATTCCTCAAACTGTACTGCTGGTTCTTTCTCAATTTGAAAATAATTACACTTCAGATTATGTAAGATTAAAATATGATATTCAAAATTCTATAAGAAAAGTTAAATCTCAGCCTGTTGATGCTGCAAATGTTTTAAATGAAAATAAAATCGGGGTTTCGCCTTTTTATTCTGCAAAAATCATTAGTAAACTTTTCTTATGCTACTCTGAAAATACAAAGTCAGATTTTACTCTTTCGTTAGGATTGTAAAACTTTAATTGAAAACCTGGTTCTGGTAGGGTATAATATGCGTATGGAAAAAAATCGTTTTATCTGTTTAATCTTTATTCTGTTCTTTTTTACAATGCCTGTTTTCTCTCAGATTTTAAGTCCTGTAAGCGGAAAATGGTCAAACAGACAGCTTCTTGTAATAGATGTTCCTGCTGGTAGTACAGCGTTTTATTCCATTAATGGTGAATCTCCAGAAAAATCTGGCTTTGCTTATGATGGACCTGTCCTTATTGATCTTGACGGAGAAGTCGTTGTTAATGTTTCAATAATAGATAAAAATGGTAATTCAGAGTTACGAAAGATTTCTTATACTGTAACAGATGATAAGTTACCCCTTGATTCTGATTCTGCAGAATTTATAAAACAGATAAAAAAAGCTGGTATTGTTGATTACTCTGCAGGTAATAAATTTGTTATTCCAAAAATGCTTGAATACAGTCTTGGAGAAAATTCTAAGGTATTTACTCCTGGTACAGAATTGTCTTTGAGCAGCAGTATGATTATTTCACGTTACATTCCTTGTGTAGTTACAGATGGAAATGGAAAATGGCGTTTCATTATAAAGGTATCCCCTGTGATGTCAGGACTTTTTAGTCGTAAAGATGTTCCTTTCGAAATTATAGATTGGGATACATTTGTTTTTACAGACAGAAATTTTATCTATAAAATTGATGACCAGTGGTGGCAGCAGCCAAAAGAAAAAATTATACTTGACCGTTCTGTAAGTCACATGATTTCATGGCAGAATGTGGATTATTCCAAAGAAAATATTACAAGATATTATGTTGTTGCGCCAAAGCCTTCAATTGTAAAAAAAGTTGAACAGAGTGGTGAAGTTCTGGTAACTTTAGAAGGTCAGAGTGGGTATAAATTTGGACTTATTGATGATTATCATGAAGCCAGTGAACTTTATGATTCTTTAAATATTGATACTTTTGCTGGTGATAACTATGACGGCAAATTAAAGGTAGGAATCTTTTTTGATTCTGTCTGTCAGGGGAATATGGATATAGATTTTAGTATTCATAAAAGAAATCCTCAGGCACCACTGATTATGCCTTCTGTTGATGGTGAATTTTCACGAAACTCTGTGAGAATCGGAATCGCAAGTCCAGAAAAAAAAGATGTTTACTATGCTGTTTCCGGTCCAATTATTCTTGATGAAAATTATACTGTTCGCGCAAAAGATATTCTGTTTGATTTGAATTCTGTGACATACAAGAAAAATTACAATGCGGCTGTTGTGCTTGATCCAGTTTACGAAGGGGCTGCTGCTTACAAAGTTTCTGCGTATTGTCTGGATGAGCATAAAAATAAGAGTAAGTTATCGGAATATTCTGTAATCATTGACCAGAAGAATTACTTTGTTGACGGAACTGTAACTGATCCTGTAAAAATTGCCTGTGCTAATGGAACTATTGATTTTCCTTTCACTAATTTCGCTCAGGTTCTTAATCTTATAAATCAAAGCAGATTTGTTCATATTCGTGTAGTGGGCGAAGTTCATGTGCCTGCAGGTACATCTGTAATTGGTTCCAACTGTCAGATTGAAGGCGTAAATGATGCCCGCCTTATTCTGGCACCAACAACAACTTTTGTAGTTCGTAATTCCAGTGTTTCATTTTCAAACTGTATTATTACTCTTGCAGAAAGCCGCAATACAACAGAAACTGCTTCAATCTTCAACCTGGAGCGTGGTGTTCTGTATCTTGATGGTGTAGAACTTTCGGCTGTTTTTGGAAAATCTGGTTCCATCATCAATTCTGATAATTCTGTCATAAGCATTCAGAATACGGGAATTACTTCTTCTGCAGAAAGTTATACTTCTGCTATTGCTTCTGTTCAGTCAAGAATTGCTATAAAAAAATCCAGAATTACATCTGTTGCTGGAACTGCAGTAAATGTTTCTGCTCAAGGTGGAATTTTTGAACTTAACGATTCAACCTGTATTGTTACCGGTGTTATGGGGCGAATTGCAGAACTTTTTGATACCCATTCAACTATAAAAGGCAATAATTTCGTTGGTGATTTAAAGAAAAATCATGGAACAAATAAACCTGTTTATACAGATGAAAAAAATTATTCGGTAGAATATACGGGAAATAATATTACAGGATTTTAATTTATGGTTAAATTGATTTGTGGTTTTGATGAAGCTGGAAGAGGGCCACTTGCAGGTCCTGTTACTGCTGGTGCTGTAATTTTGCCAGATGATTTTCCTGTTGAAATTCTAAATGATTCAAAAAAATTGTCTGAAAAAAAACGTGATGCGGCAGAGAAAATTATTCTTGAAAAAGCCTGCTGGGGACTGGGAATTGTTGATCACGAAACAATTGATAGAATGAATATATTAAAAGCCAGTATGTATGCCATGAAGCTTGCTTATGAAATGATGATTAAAAAGCTTCCTGAATGGTGCCAGCAGAATAGTATAGAAAACAGTCAGTTTTTGATTAGTGGAATCACGGACGGAACTTCTGTTCCTGATATTGACGGTATTGAATTAAGATGTGAACCAAAAGCTGATGGAAAATATCCATGTGTTATGGCTGCCAGTATTGTTGCTAAGGTTGCAAGGGACAGGATAATGAAGGAAATGGACGCTCTGTACCCGCAGTATGGTTACGCAAAGCATAAAGGCTATCCAACTCCCGCTCACAGAAAAATATGCCACGAAATAGGGCCTAGTCCAATTCAAAGAATGTCGTTCAAATATTAGATTAAATCATAAAATAAAAAAGCTGCCGGAAAGTTGTTTTTCGCTTTCGTGTAATGCAAAAAAAATCTGCATTGCATTTCTTTCCTGACAGCTTTTTTTGTTTATTCTTCAGATGCTGCTGTTTCTGTAATTTCGGTCTGTGGACGTTTTGAAACAACGTGAACGCGGCCTGTTCGTTTAATGCCGTCATCCTGTTTTTTATTTGTTTCTTTCATTTTGTAGATTTTTTTTGCTTTTTCAGCTTTTTTTGCAGCCTTTATTTTAGCTCTTTCTTTTCTGTCTTTTTCAACAAAATTTAATGAACGATCCATTCCCTGAAGGAATTTCTGCATATCATCGGCAAAAATAGCAATCTGATGTCTTTCTCCATCTGCTCCGTCACGGCTTTTGCTTTCAACAATCTGTAAAAAAACGTCTCCAGTTCTGTTTTCCTTTACATTAAAAAAATAAGAACGATTATCAAGATAAACTTCAGTTGTAAAAAGTTCTCCGCGTGCACCCATATTTTTGCCTTCCTTTGAAATGTTATTGATACAGGGAAATCTAAATTTCTTAGACTCCTATAAGGTGATTATGGCTAATTTGATGAATGATGTCAATTATAAATTAACCATTAAACCTGGCTGTAATTTCTGAAACTTTTGTCAGAAGTTCATCCATGGCCTTTTTTGTAGTTGCAGGACCAAAACTGAATCTTACCGCGTTTTCACTGATTTTTGCGTCAACGTGCATTGCTTCTAGAACTGGTCTGTTGTTTTTTCTGCTGGAACATGCACTTCCTGTAGAAATGTAAAAACCTTCGCTGTCTAAAGCTCTGAGCATTACCTGTCCTGGAACTTTATTGAAAGATGCCTGGACAACCCAGCTGGAATAATTTTCTGGTTTTTCTAATCGTGTTTCTGGAATTATTGTGCAGGCTTCAATTTTTGAAAGTCCTTTAATAAAGTCCATTACGTATTTTTTCTGAGCTTCGTAGCGTAAAAACGCCGTCTGGTTGTTTTCTGAAATGAAATATTTTTCAAGACATTTTGAAAAAGCAACGGCACCAAATACGTTTTCTGTGCCAGAACGGATTGACTTTTCCTGTCCGCCGCCTCTTAAAAAGCCTTCCAGAGGCTCTGCAAGATACAGAAGTCCAATTCCGCGAGGACCACAGATTTTGTGGGCACTGAAAGCTGCACTGTCTATTCCTTTGTAAGAAAGCTTGAGCGGAATTTTTCCCGCCGCCTGTACACAGTCAATGTGAAGCTTTGGCTTTCGTTTTCCGGCAGTTGCCTTTGTTATTGCATCTGCAATTTCATATACTGGCTGAATGGCACCAGTTTCGTTGTTTACGGCCATTACACAGACAAGCACAGTTTCTGGTTTTAGTGCGTTTACAACAGCTTCTGGCGTAATGATTCCTTCTCTGTTTGCAGGAATTGAATCAACGGAAAAACCGCATTTTTTTAATGCAAGTGCCTGTTCCCGAACAGCAGGATGCTCAATAGAACTGAAAAGAACGTGTCCCTTCTGAGGTCTGTTCAGAACCGAAAGGATAGGAATGTGATCACTTTCTGTGCCGCCAGAAGTAAAATATAGTTTTTCTGCCGGAACTCCAAGTACCTTTCCGCAAAGCTTACGGGCATCTTCAAATATTTCACGGGCTTCTTTTCCGGCTGTGTGAACACTGGAGGGATTTCCCCATTTTTCAATTGTAGTTTCAAGAGCGTTTCGTAAAATTTCTGCATCGCAAGGGCTTGTTGCAGCCCAGTCAAAATAATGTTCTGTCTGTTCGTCTGTCATTTTCTATTTTAAAACAGCAAGAATTTTACTGTCCTCAATTTCCTCTGTAAATGTTTCGTTAAGACCTTTCTGAAGAACAAGTCTGATTTTAGAAGAAGCATTTTTTTTGTCTTTTTTCATAACTGCTAAAAGACGTTCTCCTATTCCTCCGCCAGTAACAGAAGATGGAACGGCGTCTGTACACCAGTCATATTTAGCGAGAACGGAAAGAACTTCATCTTTAAAGCTTTCGGAGCAGATTTCTTCGCGTGCGCAAAGAACAGCTTCTCTTCCGATTCCCCAGGCAACTGCATCTCCGTGAGGAATTGTGCCAAGTCCTGCTAAAGTTTCTAGTGCATGACCAAAAGTGTGTCCAAGATTCAGAAACATACGGATATTTTTTTCTGTAAAATCCTGCTCAACAACTTTTGCCTTTGCCTGAGCACATTTGGTGATTACGTTATAAACAGTTTCCTTATCTCTATTAAGAAGTTCTTCTGGTTTGTTTTTGAATAATTCATAAAGTTCATTGTCGTAAAGCAGTCCAGTCTTGATTGCTTCTCCTAAGCCGGAACGGTACTGTTCCTTTGAAAGCGACTGTACGAATTCTGGATAAATATGGATTTCCTGTGCAGGCCAGAAAGCACCGATCATATTCTTGTAGTTTTCAAAATCACAGCCTGTTTTTCCGCCAATAGATGCATCTACCATGGCAAGAAGGGTAGTTGGAACAAACTGACACGTAGCTCCTCGTTTGAATAAGGATGCTGCAAAACCTGTCATATCACAGATAACTCCGCCACCAATTCCAACAAAAAGATCTTTACGGGCAAAACCTGCATCAACAGCAGTTTTTACGATTTCTAGAACGCTTTCAATCGTTTTGTACGCTTCTCCTGAACCCAGAATCAAAAGAATGTCATTTCCGCAGATTCCGTCATCAAACCGTGCGAAAAATTTTTTTAAGACGGGAAGTGTGGCTACAGTTGCGTCTGTTACAAAGCAGCGGCGAGGTCCTTCTGCTGCACCAGGATTGAAAAGAGCTTCCAGATCTGGTGTTTCATTATGAAATGTGATTTTTGTAGAAGCTGTACCCGGATGCGATTCCGGATATGCAATTGTTAAAACGTTTTTTGAATTACTCATGGTTATATTCTAGTAAGATTTTGAGTCCATTGCAATAAATGTATCGCGAACATTTTCAACTCTTTCGATTTCCCGTTCCAGCATTCTTCCGTAATTCAAAGTGCCCGTTTTGATTTTTTCCCGTTCATCTTCCCAGTTCTGAAGGTCTGTTATGAAAAGAAAATTGAATTCCTTTACGTTTGCCTTTTCTGCCCAAAGCTGAGCTTCTTTCCAGTAGTAAAGGCCTGCCTGATAGCATGACAAAGCTTTTTCAAGGTTTCTTATGTATTCATCTTTCCATGGAGCATCGTAAAAATATGCGACTTTTTTGTCGTAGGTGCGGCCAAGTCTTAAATGCTGTTCAATAAGCTTTAAATTCAGATGCATCTGAAAAAGATACCGGTATTTTTCCCATTGTTTTTCTGTTTCTATCTTTGCATTTGCATAAAGCGGATTGCAGAAATCAGCCTGAACTGCTTTTTCAAGCCAGTAAATGTTTTCAATGCAGTCATCCGGGTACTGCTGGTAATGTACATGATAAAGTCTGTACCAGTCTTCCTTGAATTTTACCATGTAGGCATTCAGGGAACCAGCTGATACAGAAAGCAGTACAATTGCCAGGAGAATAATTTGGAAAGTTTTAGAAAACACCTTTTTCACAGTAAGACTATCGGCTGGTTCATCTTTAGAACTTAGAAAATTTTATCCCCAGAAATATACACAGGTTTATTTTTTGTTCACGCATTCCCAGATAAAATCTGCTGTTTCATCTATTGATTTTGTAGCATCTACTTCTATCAGGCGCATACCTTTTCCTTTTTCGCCTTTGTATTCATTCATTACGGCATCGTAAAGAGCGGCAGTTTTTTTCTGGTAATCAATTTTTTCATAGATTTCCTTAGCCTGGCCACGGCTGTTTACGCGTTTTAATGAAATTTCAGGGTCAATCTTAAAATAAAAAAGAATTTCTGGAAGAGGAAATGAACTGTTAAGCATTTCAGGCAGTTCTTTTCCGCAGCTTACAGATTGATATGCAAGGCTGGAAAAAAAATATCTGTCGCTGAGTACAGTTTTACCCCTTTCTGTTTGTTCAATTACACCACCTTTTCCAAAAATGTGTTCACATCTATCTGCTGCGAAAAGAAAAGAAGCTGTTTTTGCATCTACTTCAAATTCGCCCTTCAGCATTCTTCTAAGAAATTTTCCTGTTTCATTTGTAGTCGGTTCAGCAGTCGTAAAAACTTTGTCGGCTTCATAACGGGCAGCAAGTTTTTTTAACTGAGTTGTAGTTCCAGCCCCATCAATACCTTCAAATACAATGTAGTTTTTTAAAATCATAAAATTCTCCAGAGAACTAAAAAATCAACTATAAAAATATACGATTTTTTGTTATTATTCTATAATATACGGTAAAATGCGGAAACCATCTTTAAATGAATTGATTGCATTATTTATATTTTTTCTCATTGCCACTGCAACTGTTCTGGTTGTCAAGCCTGTTTATAAAAAGATGAACAGGATGATTTCCGCGTTTACAAGTAATGTATGTTTAGAAATTCAGCAGAAAACAGGATTGCAGGTTTCTTATGAAGCTTTGTCTCCTTCCGTGTTTACAGGTTTGCGCGTAAAAAACATCGTTTTTTCAAATTCTGAAGATGGCAGTAATGTTGCAAAAATTTCTTCAGCTATATTTCGGTATAATTTTTTTGATATTTTACGGGGAAAAGGAATTTCATTTATAAAAGATCTTTCAATTGATGGACTTTATTTTGATTTAGATGAAGAGAGAGATACTGTTCTTTTTGAAAGATTTTCTAATTTTCTTAAGGTAAAAAAAAATGTAAAAAAAGAACACAAAAAGAAAATTAATATGAAGGATTTAGAAGATATAATTTCTTCGGCACCGTTTAATATTTTTATAAAAAATGTCCACTTAAGATATAACGGAACAGACATTTCTTTTGATGCTGATTTAAAAAGGCTTGTTTTTAATTTTGTTAAGAATAACAATCAGACAACAGTTAAGACTCAGGGAACTGTTTACATGAAAAATAAAGAAAGAATTGTTTCTGGAATTTTTTCTGCAGACGGAATTATTCCAGAGCAGCTTGATGGTCTTTCTATTATGTTCCGTTTTTCAGAATGTAAATATGATATTTATGAGTTGAACAGACTTTCCTTTCTTGTAGATTATGGAAACCGGGTTCTTAATTTCCGAACTGTGCAGAATTCATTTCCTCTGTTTATTTCTGGTTTTTATAATCTGGAAAGCAAAGATTCTTCTCTATTTGTACGAACACAAGAGCTTAAAGGAAAGAATTTTATTTCTCAAAAAAATAATAAAGACTCCGGAAAGTATAAAAATATTGCTGTTTCAATGGGACTGGATGCAGGGTTTAATTTTAATACGAAAAAATTAAGATACCAGTCATCCGGCTCTATAAAAATTCCCTCTGAAATAATAGATAATGGCGCGGTTGTTAATTATGCATTGCATGGAACTGATAAAAATATAGAAATAAAAGAGATTTCGGCTCGCGGAAAAAATATAGACATGGATTTTCACGGAAGCTGTGTTTACAAGGGGTTGAAGGTTTCTGGGGCGCTGGATTTACGCAAAATGGTTTTACATAATGGAAAAAATATTTCTACGGAAGTTTATATTGATCCTGGTAAAACCGGTTTTATGGCATTTGCGCCTCAATTGATTTTAGGAAGTAAAACATTAACAGCACTTCAGCTTGATGTAATGCCGTCAGATAAGGATATTTTTTATACTTTCGAATTGTCTGATTATGATCATATGGAATCCGATGGTCCTGGCATTTTAAAACTGGATGGCAGTTTATCAAGCGACTATAAGGAAATAAACTGCAATGTTTCTTCTGATAAGATTTATCTGGATAGTCTTGCAAAAACGGTTAATTTTTTTAATAAAAAATCAAAAGAGAATGAATATGCTTTTCTAAAAAAGTATATTCTTACAGCTGATTTTTTTGTAAGTCTTAAATCATCTGAAGATTCTTTAACCTGTAATGTTCCTTATGCGGTTATCGCTAATACAGAAAAAGATGATCAATTTATATATTTTTCTGCTGATGGCACCAGATACAGCATGAATATTTCCCGTCTTGATTATATTTCAGATGGAAAACTTGTTCATGCAAGTGGTTATATGAATACAAGTGATTTTAAAGAAGCTTCTTTTGGTTTTGATTTGCTTGCAGGCACTGTGCCGTATAGTTTTTCAGGAAATTATATTTCTGGTTCTGTCAGCGTGATTGGTGATTATGGTTTTACATTTGTAATGCAGAATGATAAAGACTCAGGAAATATTTCTGGCAGTTTTCTTACTGATAATCTTCCTGTATCTGCAGCAGATACAATTTTTTCTTTTGCATCTGATTGTGATTTTTCTTACACCTGTGAAAAAGGTGTTGATGTTCGTATAAATCGAGTAGAATGTCATGAGGCTGGAGAAAAATATGTATACAAACCAAAAATAGCATTTACAGGTTTTGCAAACAGATATGGGATTTTTATGGAAAATCTATATTATTCTGATAAATATTCAATACTTGAAGGAAAATCAAATTTATTGTGGAATTTTAATGAAAAGAAATTTTCATCTGTAAATTTTGATTTTAACATGAAAAATCCTGTGTCTGCAGAAAGCATGCAGGTTAGCATGGAATTGAATAATACAGAAAATGTAGATTTTAATATTCAAAATCTAAAGGAAAAATTTTACATCAGTGCACAGGCAAGTGTAAATACGCTGGGAATGAACCGTTTTACAGCAGAACAAAGTCCAAATAATGAATTAACTGCCTCTCTTGCTGTTACAGGCACTTTGAAAGAGCCGTATATAGGATTGGAAATACAGTCTTTATCACTAATGAAAGCTGGTAATACTGCTGAATTTTCCGGCTCTGCCTTTGTGGAAGAGAAAAATCTGATAATTGAAAAGGCTGGTTTGCATTACAATCAGATGGAGGTAAAAAATATCAGTGCCGAATTGAATTTGGACTCCTTTACTGGTTCAGCTACAGCTGATATTGATATTGCTGCTCTTAAAAAAAGTGTTCATATTCCTGTCAGGATTACGCTTTCTGATACAGTCAGGAAAAAAGGAAATATCATTCCTGCAGAATATGCTGTTGATTTTTTATGTGAAAGTATAAGTGGTTCTCTTATTACAAAAACATTTCCGTTAAAAGTTTCTGTTCTTCATACTTCAGATGCAACATTTATATCAACTGGGGAAGAGCAGGGAATTTCTGGAACTATTGTAGATGGAGAGTTTGTTAATTTTTCTGTTGCGGAACGAAAGCCGGTTCAGTTTAATCTTACAGGAAATATTTCTGAAAACAAACTGGATTTAAAATTTTCAGATGTAAAGGTTGAACTTGCAAAACTTCTTAATTATATAGATATTCCGTATTTTAAAGTTTTTTCAGGAGTAATCAGGTCTTCTATTCATATAGGTGGATTAAAATCTGACCCTGATTTTTCAGGTTCTATATCCATTGAAAATGGTGATTTTATTTTACCTAGAATAGTTACTCAGCATATAACCTTTCCAAAGGCACTTATGGTTTTAAATCATAACAGGCTTGAAATGCCAGATATAAGGGCAGTTGTAAAAAAAGAATTTCCATTGTTTGCCAATCTTGCTGTGCAATTTGAACGCTGGAAATTCAGCTATCTTGATTCTCATATATGGACTCCAGAAGCATCGTATATTCCTGGAAATTTTGAAATTCGTCTTGCAAAATTTATTGGTCAGACAGGTTTGGATTTGAATTTACATTTTGAGGATAGTTATCTTGATGTATCTGGTAAAGTTGACCTTAAAAATATGTCAATAAATGTAAATACAAAAGAAATTCCAAATGCTCCGCCAAAAAGAAAAGTTTTTGTTCGTTCTGATTTAAAGATTGGCTTTGGGCAGCATGTAACCCTTTTTATTGAACCTCTTATCCGTGCAGTTTTAATACCAGATTCAGGATTTGGATTCAAATATGACATGTCGGAACGCACCGTAGCATTGGATGGAGATTTGCAGCTGCGTTCTGGAGATATTTCATATTTAAGTCGTAGTTTTTATTTGAAAAATGGTACTCTAAAATTTAACAACAATGATTTTGAATTTAATCCTCTTATAAGTGTTCAGGCAGAAACAAGAGAAAGAGATGATGACGGAAAGGATATACGGATTATTTTGTCTGCAAATAACCAGTATCTTTCTGATTTTAATCCAAAATTTTCATCGATACCTTCAAAATCGGAAGTTGAAATTATGGCTATGCTTGGACAGATTGCTGTTGGGGATTCAAATAATGTTACTGGTCTTCTTTTTGCGGCAGGTGACTATGCTATTCAGTCTACCATTGGTCGTTCCATAGAGAATAAGTTGCGAGAGTTCTTGAATTTTGATATATTGTCAGTCAGAACTAATGTTCTGCAAAATGCCCTAAATTATAATTTTAATAAAAATAATCAGGATTCGTCATACAAAATTGGTAACTTTTTTGATAATTCGACTGTTTATTTAGGGAAGTACCTTGGACGTTCGTTGTATGTTGATACTTTAATGCATTTATCATATGACGGAAGTAGGGTGGATGATAAGTATACTTTCGATGGTTTGATTTTTAAACCAGAAATTGGTCTTGAAATTGAATCGCCGTTTGTAAATGTCAGGTGGAATATGGCTCCTGATTTAAGTGGGCTTAGATCTGACAGCTTTGTCTATTCTACGTCAGTAACGCTTTCATGGAAATTTTCATTTTAAAAAATAGGAGGCGTGATAAAAATCGCACCATTGTAATTTTTATCACTAAAGTTCGGTCTTGCGTTGCAGTCCCTAACTTTTGATACTTGCCCTCCTTGGTTTGCTGCTAACGCGGTGTCTTTATAGGAGTCATATATGATTTTAAAAAGCAATAAAGCTAAATTTTTTTTGATTGCTTTTTTAATATTGTTTTCTTCTTCATTTTTGTTTGCACAGAATGATGATTCCGATTGGTTCTGGGGAAAAGAAATTTCAAGCATTTCATTCGAAGGATTAAAATCTGTAAAGAAATCTGATGTTTCTGGTGTTACAAACAGTTTTATTGGAAAGCAGTTTACAGAAGAATTATTTAATGATGCTTTGGACAGACTTTATTCTCTTGCTTTTTTTGAAGAAATTGAACCTTATGCAAAGCATGATCCTAGAAACAGAGAAAAAGTTCTTCTTGTTTTTAGTGTAAAAGAGCACCCGGTTATCAGTTCCATATCATTTAAGGGAAATAAAAAATTAAGAAATAATGAACTTAGAGAAGCTGTTTCTATTAAAACAGGAGATGTATACATAGAATCTGTTGCATTGCTGGATGAACGTTCAGTTCGTGATGCTTATATAAAGAAGGGATATTCTAGTGCAAAGGTCACAATGATTTCCAAAGAAACTGATTACGGAATTGATGTAACTTTTCAGATTTCAGAAGGTGCAGGGACTGTTGTTTCTCAGATAAGTTTTTCAGGAAATACCACATTTTCTTCAAAAACATTGCGTTCAAAACTTACTTTAAAAGAAGAAGGCTTTATGAAAAACGGAGCATTCCAGCGCTCTGCATTAGAGACAGATAAGCAGATTTTAGTTCAGTTTTATATGACCAAGGGGTATATTGATGCCCGCGTAATAGATGTAATAGAAGATTCTTCTTATAATCAGAAAAAAGAACGGGAAGAAGTTGCTCTTACCTTTATCATTCAGGAAGGTGCTCAATATACTTATACAGGTACAGTTCTTGAAGGAAATGAAATTTTTAGTTCAGAAAAACTGCTTTCAAATATAAAATTAAAATCTGGAGATGTTTTTAACCAGACTAAATTTCAGGAAGGAATGACAGCACTTACAAATTTGTATTATGAAAACGGTTACATGACTAATGAGTTTATTCCTTCTGTTAATAAAGATTCAGAAAGAAAAACTATTGGATATAATGTAAGGATTATAGAAAGATCAAGAGCTCATATTGAAAATATTGTTATAAAAGGGAATACAAAAACAAAAGAAGAGGTTATTCTTCGTGAAATTCCTCTCAAACCTGGTGATGTTTTCAGTCGCAAGAAAATAATGAGTGGTATCCGAAATCTTTATAATACTCAATATTTTTCAAGTGTTGTTCCAGAACCTGTTTCCGGGTCAGAAGAAAATCTTGTTGACCTTGTTGTTACTGTAGAAGAACAGTCTACTACATCGCTTCAGTTTGGTATGACATTTACTGGAATATCGGATCCTGATGATCTTCCTATTTCTTTGTATGCAAAGGTTGAAAATTCAAACTTTAAAGGAACTGGAAAATCTGTTTCTGCGGGAACAACTATTTCCAGCAATACACAGGATGTTAATCTTGGTTATGCTCAGGGATGGATAAAAAATCAGCCTATTTCATTCAGTGAATCTCTTTCTTTAAGTCATTCCAGAAGTTCTGCCCTTGCATTGAATTGGCTTGATAATGGATTACTGGATGATGATTATTATTATATGAAGTACGAATCCTGGAGCGCATCTCTTAATACTTCACTTGGTAGAAGATGGATGCCTAATTTTGCTATTCTTACATTATCAGGAGGTATTTCTAATAGTCTTACTGATAATATTTATGATGAAGAATTGTATACAACGCTAGACCCA
Organism: Treponema sp.; assembly: GCA_017381365.1. Lineage (GTDB taxonomy): Bacteria > Spirochaetota > Spirochaetia > Treponematales > Treponemataceae > Treponema_D. The sequence continues at coordinate 77,350 of JAFOCI010000053.1, read as the reverse complement.
GGTGTAAATAAGAATGCCAATCGTTTTGGTATGAAAAATTCTGTGTATGCAAACCTTTCTCTTGATAACAGAGATATAAATTATGACCCTAGTACAGGTTGGTTCGCCAGTCAGCGTGTTGCCTGGTACGGTCTTCTGCCATACGTTGAACATGAATTTTATGCAAGAACAGATACAAAACTTGAATCTTATTTAAAGCTCTTTGATATTCCTGTTGCAAAAGGATACTGGAATTTCAAGGCTGTTCTGGCTGCTTACACTGGAATTACGGCTTTATTCCCAGTTCCTGGTACCCTGTTTGGTGATTCCAGCAAGACTTATATCGACGGTATGTTTAATGGTCGCGGATGGACAGATATATATAATGATGTTCGTGGTAAGGCTATGCTTTCAAATAAAGTAGAACTTAGAATTCCAATTTTTACCGGTGTAATAGGACTGGACGGATTCTTTGATGCAGTTGCTGTAACCGAAGAAGTTGAAGATTTGTTCAAGTTGACTCTTGATGATTTCTATTTTAGTTTTGGTCCTGGACTTAGATTCCTGGTTCCTCAGTTCCCATTGCATCTTCTTTTTGCTAATAAATTCCGCGTGATTGATGGTCAGGTTGAATGGGATGACAAATGGCAGTTTGTTCTGTCATTTAATATGACAAATAAATAGTAGGATTATAAAAATGAAAAAAATTATTGGTTTTATTCTTGTTTTAATGTTCGGCTCATCAGTTTTTGCTCAGCAGATAACTAAATTTGGTGTAGTTGATACAGCGAAAGTTTATAACGCATATTTTAGAAATTCAGCGCCTGTTAGAAATTATGATAGAAAAAAATCTGAATTTCAGCAGGAAATCAACAAGTATACCGATGAACTTCAAAAACTTCAGTCAAAAAAAGTTGAGTATGAAAAAAATGGAAATGATGCCTTAGTTTTAAAAACTGATGCAGAAATTACAAAGAAAAAAGATTTTTTGATTGAATATACAAATGCAAAAAATGCAGAACTAGAATCAATGCAAAAAACTTTGCAAGGGTCAGATGCCTTCTATAATAAATTATACGATACACTTTCTAAGGTTGCCGAAGCTGGTGGTTATAGTATGATTTTAAGCCTTCAACAGTCAAATTCTATTTTGTGGTATTCAAATTCTGTTGATGTAACAGAACAGGTTATTGCTGAGCTTGGAAAATAAATGGCAGAGGAAATCACACTGACTCCAGTAATGCAGCAGTATGTGCAGATAAAAAGTCAGTATAAAAATGAAGTATTATTTTTTCGCCTGGGCGATTTTTATGAAATGTTTTTTGATGACGCGGTAGAAGTATCCCGTCTTCTTAATCTAACCCTGACCCACAGAGCAGCTGCTCCAATGTGTGGAATCCCTTATCATGCGGCAAAGGTTTATATTGCTCGTCTTTTACGACTTGGGCGTAAAATCGTCATTTGTGAACAGGTAGGAGATGTAAAAGGCAAAGGAATTGCAGAAAGAAAGGTTGTTGAAATAATCACTCCTGGAACAGCAGTTGAATCTGAATATCTTGAAGGTAATATCAATAATTTTCTTGCAGCTTTAAGTATTAGTCATGGAATGACAGGATTTGCCTTTATTGATGTTACAACGGCAGCATTTTCTGCAACTTCATGGCATGCCAGTGAAATGGCAGAGAATTTTCCAAAAGAATTGGGGCGTTGTTCTCCGCGAGAATTACTTCTTCCTCAGTCATTAAAAAATAATCAGTTTATTCAAGATACATTACTTCAGTATCCGGAAATGTCTGTTTCTTATTATCCTGACTGGGATTTTAATGCAGAGCTTTCATTTAAACGTCTTACTACACAGTTTAAGACTGCATCATTAAAATCTTTTGGACTAGATGAAAATTCTGTTGAAGTTATACCAGCAGGGTTTCTTTTAGATTATCTGGCAAAAACAACAAATTCTGTTGTTCCTCATGTAAGCGGAATAAAAATTTACCGAGACAATCAATATCTCATTTTAGATGATTCAAGCAGAAGAAATCTTGAAGTCGTTTCGAATTTAAGAGATTCATCAAATCAATTTACTTTGCTGGAATGTGTAAACCGTGCTCGAACTGCAATGGGAAGTCGTAAAATCAGACAGACTCTCTTGTATCCTCTGACGGATTTAGGTAAAATTCAGCAAAGGCAATTTAATGTTGAGCAGTTTTATAATGAACCTTATGTTCTTAAGGCTGTTCAAGAAAGACTTTCTGACGTGCTTGATATCGAACGTCTCTCCAGTCGCATTGCAATGGATAGGGCTCATGCAAAAGATTTAAAGGCTTTGCAAAACAGTCTGTCATGCTGGCTAAAGGTTCGTAATGAAATGTCAACTTTTGAATTTGATTTTTGCAGCGAAGAACCTGCGGTAGAAGTTATTGATTTAATTGCTAATTCTATTGACGAAAATCCTGCAACTTCCTTGACTGAAGGAAGAATTATTAAAGCCGGATGGTCAGAAGAACTTGATCATTGGCGGGATGTTCATGATAATTTTGACCGGATTCTTTCCGATTACGAAGTTAGTGAAAGAGAAAAAACTGGAATTTCAACATTAAAAATTAAATATACAAATGCTTCTGGTTATTTTATAGAAGTTAGCAGAGGAAAGCTTAGTAAAGTTCCGGAAGATTTTATAATGCGCAGGGCTCTTGTTAATGGAGACCGATATACAACTCAGCGATTACAGGAACTTGAGCATGAATTAAATGAAGCTGGTGCTAAAATTCTTGAACTGGAAAGAGATCTTTTTATTGAAATTAGAACAAAACTTCATGACTATGTGCCTTATCTTATGGATATCGCAGAAGAGGTTGCGTATACAGATACTTCTGCTTCTTTTGCTGAATGTGCCATTTTAAATCATTGGGTAAAACCTGTTTTAGATGAAAGCGGAATTTTTCAAATTTCTGGTGGCAGACATCCTGTAGTAGAAAAACATTTGCCAAGCGGTGAGTTTGTTCCAAATGATTTGTATATAGATTCTGAAAATCCTGACGTTCCGTCTTTTGGTTTAATAACTGGACCAAATATGGCAGGTAAATCAACATATTTGCGACAAAATGCGCTGATTGCTCTTCTTGCTCAAACAGGTTCTTTTGTTCCGGCAGCAAGTGCGCATATTGGTATTGTGGATAGAATTTTTTGTCGTGTTGGAGCCAGTGATAACCTTGCAAAAGGTGAGTCAACTTTTCTTGTTGAAATGATAGAAACTGCTAATATTCTTCAGACTGCTACAAGAAAATCACTTGTAATTATGGATGAAGTTGGAAGAGGTACTTCTACTGAAGATGGGCTTTCAATTGCCTGGGCCGTCAGTGAATTTCTTCTTGATTCTGTAAAATGCAGAACCTTGTTTGCAACTCATTATCATGAATTAACACGATTGGAAAATTCTTCAATGATGTTGCTTTGTATGGATGTGTTACAGCAAGGCGAAAGTGTAACTTTTCTTCGCAAAATTAAGAGTGGTGCTTCTGAAAATTCTTATGGTATTCATGTAGCTAAACTTGCTGGGGTTCCGCAGGTTGTTATAGACCGGGCAAATCAGATTTTAAATCATTTACAGGAAGTTGCAGAAGGAAAACCTGCTGTTTGTATTGAATCTGCTAATAAAATTGAAAAAAATGTTACTGCACCCGGTCTTTTTAGTGATGAAGAAATAATATTAGATGAAATTCTTTCAGTTGATCCTGATAATATGACTCCAATAAATGCATTACAGTTAGTGACACGCTGGAAAAAGACTCTTTCTGGAAAATAATTTTCTTTTTTTTTATTATATCATTGCATTTTTTCATATAAAAACTCTAATAAATATATGTGACAAAAAATCAGTTTTTAAGAAAACAATTTCTTCTTAATTTTTTCAGAAAATCAGGATGTTTTCTGTCATCTGGTAATTTTTGCTGCGTATGTGGCAAAGAGTCAATAAACGAACCTGTATGTAAATCCTGTAATGAATTAAAATTCAGGGTTTCGGAAATTGATGATTCTTTGTGTTCTGTATGTGGTAAAAGACTGATTTCTGAAAAGAAAATATGCATGCAGTGCAGGGAAAATGTTTTGTTAAGCCATCTTGACGGTGTGTATCCTGTTTTGTCATATCGGCTTTGGAATACAAACCTGCTTTGTCGATGGAAACTTGAAGGAGAAAGACAAATTTCATATTTTTTCTCCAAATTGTTAAATGAAAGACTTAAGCAGTTGTATTCAAAAGCTGGTCATTTTTTTATAGTTCCTGTTCCGCCTAGACCTGGAAAAATTAAAGAAAATGGCTGGGATCAGGTTCAGGAACTGTCTGAATTTCTTGAATTTAAATATGAATATGATGTGGAAAGAATTATGGAAAGGCGAACATCTGTTCAACAGAAAACTCTTGATAGAAATGAACGCCTTGAAACTATAGGAAAAAGCTATTTTGTGAAAAAGGGGGTTAAAAAAATTCCTGAGATTGTATGTCTTATTGATGATGTAATGACAACTGGTGCAACCCTTGAAAGCTGCGCAGAAAAATTAAAGGAAGCAGGAGCAAAAAAAGTGTTTGCTGTAACACTTTTTTCTGTAGACAGATAGTTTTAATTGCAAAAATACAATTTTCGGTGTATTCTTAAAATAAGAGGTTATTATGGCTACAGGTGATTCTCAGATTCAGTTAGTAACATTCCGTCTTGGAGATGAATTGTACGGAGTAGATATTATGTCTGTAAAGGAAATCGTAAAGATTCAGCCAATCAGACCAATTCCTAATGCTCCTTACTATATGGTTGGAATTTTAAATCTTCGTGGTGATATTATTCCTATTATTGATTTGCATCGTCGTTTTCATATTGATTTTTCAAATGGTGTTGAAGAATTGGATGAACTTGAAAGTGGTTTTATTATCATTAATATTGATGGAAATCAGATTGGTATTATCATTGATAGAGTTTCAAGAGTTGTTTCTGTTGATGCAGCTGAAGTGCAGGAACCTCCTAAAATGATGGGTGGAATCGGAAGTGAATATATAAAAGGCGTTGTTCGTACAACTGACGAAAATTTCCTTATTATGCTTGATATTATTAAACTTTTTGATCCAAAAGAAATGCAGAAAATTTTGATTGACAACAGAAAATGATCCAGACTTATAGTACAACAATCCGTAGAAAGGAAATGGATGCGGTTTTGACCTGCATGGTAGATGAAAAAATTGGACCAGGTGAATTAAATACTCGATTTATTCAGCAAATTAAGGAATTTTTTGGCTGTGATGGTGCTGTTGCTTTGCGAACGCCGGCATCTGCTTTGAAATATGCGCTAAGAGCTATGGATTTACCTGCTGGTGAGTCTATTTTAATATCTGCTTTGGCTCCTGCATGGCATTATCAGGCGGTAGAAGATTTAGGATATAAGCCGATTGTTCTTGATGTGGATGATTCAAATGGGCTTGTTACAAAAGAAATAGTTCATAAGGGAATTCTTGAAGGTGGCAGACTTTTGCTTCTTCATGAGTCTATGGGAATTATGCCTGAAATTGAGGAAATTATTCAGCTTGGAATTCCTGTTATTGAAGATGTTTCAAAATCAGCAGGAACTGTGCTTCCAGCTTTTGATGAAAATGGAAATTCTACAACAGGTAGAAAAGCCGGCTCTTTTGGAATTTTTTCAATTCTTACTTTGGAAGAACATGATGTTATTACTGCTGGTGGTGGTGCTGTTCTTATGGCTCCAAAACGAAGAGAATGGATTGTTTTAAAGAAGTACACTGATGAAGTTGCCAGAACTGAGCTTTTACCAGATATAAACTGTGCTTTAGGTTGGGTTCAGCTTAAAGAGTTTAAGCATAACGAAATCACAAGAAAAAAAATTTTTGGTTTGTTTCAGAAAACTTGCATGGCAGGCAAGCATAAAATGTTTGTTCGAAACAGCTTTGTGTCAGACACAGAAAATCCTGTTGAAAACAATGACAGTGAAGAAAATATTGATTTTACATCTACAATGTGCTGTTTTCCTCTTGTTTTAACAAGTTCATTAAAAGACGTAAAGCAATATGCTGCAAAAAAGGATATTGAAGTTTTGCCTGCTTACGAAGATTCTGTCATTGCGTTAAAACAGGAAGAACTTTCTGAAAAGTGTATAAAAGCTAAATCATTATTTTTGAGATGTGCGTTATTTCCGCTTTATCCAAGATTGACTCATTCTCAGGTTGCAAAAATTGTAAGAGTTTTGAATACATTGCCATAATCCATGAAAAAGTGTCTTATTGTTGTAAATACTCATAAAAAAGAATCGCATTCTCTGGGAAAGAAAATTTCTGAATATTTAAAAAAAACAGGAATTCAATCAGATTTTTATAGTTTTGATGGGTTTTCAGAAGAAAATCCTTTTGCTGGGAATGATTTTGTTATTACTCTTGGTGGCGACGGAACTGTTTTATTTGCTGCCCGAGGATGTGCTTCTTTAGGAATTCCTGTTTTCCCTGTAAATCTTGGAGAATTTGGATTTATTGCCAGTGTGCAGGTTGATTCCTGGAAGACTGAGCTTGATCTGTTTTTAAGTGGAAATGCAAAAATTGTTCAGCGCAGCATGGTTCAGGCTGTTGTGCTTTCTTCTAAAGATGGTTGCGTTGCGTATTCAGGTTGCGGTTTAAATGATATTGTAGTAACTGCAAAAACTGCTGCAAGAACAATACTCCTGGATGTAGCGTATAATTATGTCAGTCTTGGAAAATTTAAGGCAGATGGAATCATTATAAGTACGCCTACAGGTTCTACGGCTTATTCTTCTTCTGCAGGAGGACCAATAATTGATCCAGAAATGGAAGCACTTTTGTTGACACCGATTAATTCATTTTCTCTTTCTACAAGACCATTGGTCTTGAGTCCTAAAGGTGAGGTTGAAATTACAGTCCTCCCTTCAAGAGAGCATGAGATAATACTTACAATAGATGGTCAAAAACCTTTTGAGCTTCAGGTTGGAGACTGTATAAAAATCCGTCAGATTGCAGAAAAAGTAAAACTGGTTGGCTGCACTACGGAAAAATTTTACGAAGCACTTCAATCTAAGTTGAACTGGGCTGGAGGTCCTCATGCTTGAAGATCTTACAATTAAAGATTTTGCAATAATAGATTGTGTTACTATAGATTTTAACAAGGGTTTTACTGTTCTAAGTGGTGAAACTGGTGCCGGAAAATCTATTCTTATCGGAGCTGTTTCTTTTTTACTTGGTGGAAAAGCTGAAGTTTCTCAAATTCGGGCCGGATGTCACGAGGCAAGTGTAACTGGAACTTTCTATTTTAGTCCTGATACAGATATGTCTGAAGCTGCATTGTGGCTTAATGAGCATGGAATTGAACTGGAAGAAAATAGAATTATTTTAAGACGTTTTATCAAAGATACAGGAAAATCTTCTGCATGGATTGGAAATGTTCCTGTTACCCGAGCTGATTTAGCTGAATTTTCTTCATTCTTAATAGATATTCATGGACAGCATGAGCATCAGTCCCTTATGAAAGTTCCTGAACACAGAAAATTTTTAGATGCTAGAGCTGGACTTGTTGAGGAAGTGAAACATTTTACTGCAGTTTATTCAGAGCTTGTTGAAAAAAGAAGGCTTCTACAGAAAATGAATTCTTCTGATTCTGAACGTCTCAGAAAAATTGATATGTACGAATTTGCCGTAAAGGAAATAGAAGAGGCTAAATTAAAACCAGATGAAGACATTGCTCTTGAAGATGAGGAAAACCGGCTTTCCAGCTATGAAAAGCTTTTTAGTGGAATTGAAGCTATCAAATCAACTTTAGACGGAGCAGATTCTTCTGTTGTTCCTTTGCTTAAAAAAATTCGCCGCGAAAGTCAGCTGGTTTCTTCACTTGATAAATCTCTCGTTTCTCTTGATGGCCGTATTGAATCTTCTTTTTATGAGCTTAGTGATATTTGCGAAGAATATGAAAATTATGCCAGAAAACTTGTTTTTGACCCTGTTCACTTGCAGGAAGTTCAGGACAGAATTTCATTAATCTATAATTTGAAAAAAAAATATGCATCTTCATCTTCTGCATCGTTAAAAGAAGTTTTTGACTATTACGAAAATGCAAAATCTGAGCTTGAAAAGTTAGGTGCAGGGGCAGAAAGCAGAGAAGAGCTTGAAAAAAATGTTTCAGAACTTGAAAAGAATGTTTATGTTCTTGCAAAATCAATCTCTGACAAGCGAAAAACTGCGGCTGCTAATATGTCTTCAGAAGTTGAAAGTCTTTTGAAACAACTTGGTATGAATGGAACTCGCTTTTCAGTTGGAATTAATGAAAAACCTGGAAATGATGTTGAACAGCGATGCGGTCCTTACGGAATGGATAATATTGAGTTTCTTATTAGTGCCAATCCTGGTTCACCTATGCTTCCGCTGGCAAAAATTGCAAGTGGTGGTGAATTGTCCAGAGTTATGCTTGCACTTAAAACAATTTTTGCTCAGAATGATGCAGTTCAAACTCTTGTTTTCGATGAGATTGATACAGGTATTGGTGGAGAAATTGCCGTTGCTGTTGGTAAGCATATGCAGAATCTTGCAAAAAACAGGCAGATTTTGTGTATAACACATCTAGCGAGTATTGCTGTTTATGCCGATAATCAAATTAAGATTGAAAAAGGTGTAGTAAACGGTAAGACTGCGTCTAACGTGCATCCTGTTACTGGTGAAGACAGAGTAGGCGAAATTGCCAGAATGCTTTCTGGTGATTCTGTATCTCCGGAATCTCTTGAACACGCACGTTCAATGCTTCTTAAGTTTAGCGGAGGTTTTTAATGGCAAAAATTTCAGATGAAATACGAAACGAATTTTCAGATACAATAAAACCATATCAGTCAAAAATTACTGCTATTCTTGCAAAGGAAAGAACTGTATTGAACTCTATTGAAGGCGGTGCTGAGGATTCTGCCTACAAGAAGATAATGCTTTGCGAAGACATGATTTATGTTTCAACATTGTATATGGCACAGAATAGTCTTTCTCTAAAGATTCTTGATGTAAAAAATAATGATGCTTTGAATGAATCTAGAAAAATTCTTTATAAAGCTATCATCTATCTTGAAGAACTTGTAACAAATTTTATTGACGTTGCTTATACTGATCTTGCCGATAAGCATGAAGCTATTAAAAAATCTTCTGTTCATGACAGATTTTATTTGATTCGAAAACTTGGTCTTGCAATAAATCTTCTGGAACTTGCATTAGGTGACAACAGTAAGTGGAAGTGGTCATTTGTTGAGCTGAAAGGTCGTTATGCTGTTGTTGCAAAAAATTTCATTGATATGCGTCTTGCCGCAAAAACTTACTTTGATCCAGGCAGTGACGATTACGAAACAACTGTGCTTTACATTCGTCTTATTACAAAACTTCTTGATCAGTCTGCTGCCGGTTATCGCGATAAATATGAATTGTCTACAAGGCGAATTGATGATATGAGAAACGGGATTAAATTTCTTCTTGCCAGAAACAAGCTTTGTCTAGCTCTTGGTGATAAAACAAATGCAGAAGAAATCAAGAAAAAGGCTGTTGTTTGGAAAGACAAGATGAATGCAGATCAGAAATCAGGTTCCAGCAGGTAAAATGATAAGTCAGAAGCTAGCTTTAAAAATTTTTGAAGGTTTTTCTATTCAGCGATGGACTGATTTGGTTCGTCCATTTGATATGGTTGAAATGGATAAAGCTGCCGAAAAGATGGTTCTGGCTTATATAATCGGAAAATTTGAAGAAGAACGTGGAGAAGCTGTTGACTGGAACTGGATGATTTATGCTTCTCTCTTTGATTTACTCCGAAAAATTGCATTGTGTGACATCAAGGCACCTGTAATTTCAATGTTGAAAAGGGAATATACAGAAGAATATTATCGTCTTAACGAATGGGTTCTTAATCAGTACAAAGCTCTTTTAAGTGACGACTTGTTTTCAAAATTTACTATTTATACAGGACAGAAAGCAGGCTCTTATAGTATTCCTGAAAAATCCAGGACAGCGGCACGAGTTTTATCTGCAGCTGACAAATTTGCAACCTTAAGAGAACTTCAGATGCTTTCTGTTGTAAATGAACCGGAACGTATTGAGGAAGTTTATACTGAATTGATGGCGGATCTTCAGAAATTTCTTGATATGCCTGGTCTTCAGATGCTTATGACTCATCAAAAGCCTTATAAGTTTATCATGAAGGTGGAGCAGCTTCGATTTCAAGTACGATGGAATCAGACTCCAAGAGTTCCAAAGACTACTGTTCTTGGACATTGTTATTTTGTTGCTATAATCACTTTGCTTTTGTGTATGGAATGCGGAGTTGAAGTAAGCGACAAACGACTTGTGAATGATTTTTTCACAGGGCTTTTTCATGATCTCCCAGAAGCTGTTACAAGAGATATTATTTCTCCTGTTAAACAAGCAACTGATGAACTTCCTAATATTGTTAAAAAAATAGAAGATGAAATTGTTAATAAAGAATTGGTTCCTCTTATGGAAAGTTTTTATAAAGACGAACTGATTTATTATACAAGTGATGAATTTTCTAACAGAATACTAGATGAAAATAAAGTTTCCCGTGAGGTTTCCTGGGCTGATATTAATAAAATATACTCAAATGATAGATATTGTCCTGTTGATGGAAGAACTGTAAGAATTGCTGATCACCTTTCCGCATTAATGGAGGCTGATATTTCCATAAAACATGGAATTACCTCAGAACATCTTTCTCGTGGAAGAGATGGTCTTTTGGCTTCTTATTCATCTGGAAAAATAATAAATGGTATTGATGTGAGTAATCTTTTTAAAGAAATTGTCCGATAATTAAAGCATGGTAGTGTCAAAAAAAATTCGAACAATATTAATTTATGTATTATTATGCTTTATTTCTCAAGTAATTGTTTTTGCTGACTCAAATTATGTGGTTAAAAAAGGTGATACTTTATATTCAATTAGCAGGAAATTTGAGCTTACTGTTGCAGAGTTACGTGCTGCAAATAATTTAAGTGAAAATGATGTGTTAAAGGAAGGTGCAAAGCTTGTGATTCCTTCTGCGGATATAACAAATGCAGCTGCTCTTTCATCTAGTTCAAAAAATCAAATTTCTGCTGCATCGTCGGTTTCAAAGGTGTCAACAAAAATCTATGAAGTTCAAAAAGGTGATACTTTATATGGTATTGCAAGAAAATCTGGTATAAAGGTACCTGAACTGCTTTCCCTTAATAATTTTGATTCAAATATGACATTGAAAATTGGACAGAAAATTAAAATTCCTGCTTCAGAAAATTCGTATGTACAGGCACAGCCTGCTGTTTCTAAAACGGATGTAAAAAAAGCTGTTGAAGCAAATATCAAAACTGCCCAAAAAAATAGTGTGAACACAACGGTTTCAATCAGTAGTGGTGTACAATGGCCTCTTTCTAATCCAGTTGTAAAAAATATAAGTGGCAAAATAAGTGGCGTAATACTAACTGGAAAGAACAATGAAGCAGTAAAATGCGTTCATGAAGGAACTGTAATGTACAACGGAGTTTACCGTGGCTTTGGAGAAGTTGTGTTTATTCAGTCAAAAACAGGTTTAATATATTCATATACTGGATTAGGTGAAGTTTCCGCAAAAAAAGGTGATTACGTGCTTTCTGGTACAGAAATCGGAAAAACTGGCAAAGAAGCTACAATTAAATTCATGGTTTTTCAGAACGGAAAGCCTCTTGATCCTGCTAAGGCTCCAAGAGGGTAGGTTTTATAATTTCTGTTTTGCGGCAGTTGATTTTATGCAATGTAGAAAAATATTGCCGCATACAAAAGCATCGTCGTATGCTCTGTGTGCTTGTGTAACGTTTATACCGAAACGTTCTGCCATAATAGCCTGATTGTATTTACCTGAATCAGGAAAAGCCCATTTACAGAACTGCAGAACATCGATTACTTTGTTTTTTATTACGTCAAATCCATTTCTTTCACATTCTGCTTTTAGAAATCTTAAATCAAACTGCACATTGTGACCTATCACAATGGAGTCGCTAAGAAAATCAAGAAATTCAGAAAGAATATCTTTAATTACAGGCTTATCTTTTACCATAGAATCATCTATGTGAGTAATTTGTGTTATTTGAACAGGAATCTGTTGCTGGGGATTTATTAATGTACTAAATCGACTGATGACACCGGTTGAATTGAATTTTACAGCGCCAATTTCTATGATTCTGCAATTTTCTGCACTCAAACCGGTTGTTTCAGTGTCAAAGGCAACAAATGTTTCGCCTGATTTTACAAGACGAAACATCTGTTTATAATCCTTTAAGAATTTATTTGGTAGCTGCATCAAGAATTGAGTTGATTTCGTTAGTAATAGCGTCACAAAGTTCTGCTGCTTCTTTTTTAGCTGCTGCAAGACATTTGTCGCATTTTGCTCCACCAACTTCTGTTTTGTTGTTGATGTAGAACTTGATTTTTGGTTCTGTTCCAGAAGGGCGGGCAGAAACAATTGTGCCACCTTCAAGGAAGAACTGAAGAACATTGCTCTTTGGAAGGTTTACAGCATCTTTCTTTGATGGATTTTCAGGATCAAAAGATACAGAATTCTGAATATCGCGAATCATTGTAACTTTCTTTTCACCGAGAGTCTTAAGACCTTCTGTGCGGAGCTTTGTCATGATTCCAGCCATTGTTTCTACGCCGGCAGAACCTGGGAAATTCTTTGAAATTGCACGGTCTTCAAAGTAACCGTATTCTTTGTACATATCATCAAGGTGTTCAAGAAGACTCTTGCCCTGTGAACGCCAGTACATTGTCATTTCTGCACACATAGCTGCTGCTGAAACACCGTCTTTGTCCATAACTTCTGTTTCAACTTTGTAGCCGTATGATTCTTCAAGACCGAATACGTAAGTTCCAACGCCTTTTGCTTCACGTTCTGCTTCTACAGCTGCAATCCATTTAAAACCTGTAAGACATTCAACCATTTCTACACCGTATTTTTTACAGATGTAATCACCAAATGGAGAAGTTACGATTGAACGTACACAGTATGAGTTTGCAGGAAGGTTGTTCTGTTCTTTTCTTGAAAGGAATATATAATCCATAAGAAGTGCACCCATCTGGTTACCAGAAAGAAGAACAAAGTTACCGTCTTTGTCTGGGAAAGCTGTACCAAAGCGGTCAGAGTCTGGGTCTGTAGCCATAACACAGTCAGCCTTGTTTTTTGTACCAAGTTCAACTGCCATCTTAAGAGCTGGTTTTTCTTCTGGATTTGGTTTTTCAACAGTAGGGAAGTTTCCGTCTGGATTTCTCTGTTCTGGAACTGTTGTAACAGCAAGTCCAAGATCTCCAAGAACTTTTTCTACATGCATAGCACCTGTACCATGGAGTGGTGTGTAAACGACGTTTACATTTTTTGCATATTCTTTAATCAATGCTGGGCGGAAAAGCTGAGCTTTACACATTTCCCAGTATTTTTCATCGATTTCTGAATCGATTTCTACAAGTTTACCGCTCTTGATTGCGTCTTCTTTTGAAATTGTCTTTACAGAAGTTACTTTGTTTACTTCTTCTACGATGCCAACATCATGTGGTTCAATAACCTGTGCACCGTCGTTCCAGTATGCTTTGTAACCATTATACATCCTTGGGTTATGAGAAGCTGTAACAACAACACCTGTATCTGCCTTTAATTCACGGATTGCGAATGAAAGTTCTGGAGTTGGGCGAAGACCTGTGAAAAGGTATGCCTTGATTCCGTTTGCAGCAAAAATCAAAGCTGTTGCTTCTGCGAAAACATCAGAATTGTTGCGGCTGTCGTAAGCAACTACTGCACTAAGAGTACCAGCCTTTGCTTTTTCTGGGAAAGCTTTTATTACATAATTTGCAAGACCCTGTGTAGCAAGATTGATTTCAAGTGTATTCATGCGGTTTGTACCACCACCCATTACACCACGAAGTCCACCTGTACCAAATTCAAGAGTTCGGTAGAAACGATCTTCAAGTTCTGTAAAATCTTCTTTTGCAACAAGTTCTTCGATTTCTTTACGGAAACGTTCGTCTTTTTCTGCTGCAATGTAATCCTGTGCTCTTTTGAGGATTTCTGCTTTATCCATTTATATTACTCCTAAGACAGACATAAATAAAATCTATGCTTCTTTATATACAGTATATCAGTGAAAGTATAATAAATTTTAATCTATTAATAAAGTATCTTTAAAGAAAGTTCTTTATCATTAATAAAAAAAAATTATTCTGAACAGCACATCTCATCTGCTTTCTGAATCATTTCTGTTTCCCATGAAAGCAGGGCTTTTTCCATTTCCGGATTGTCTCCTTTTACGTCGCACAAAATTCGGAATACAGGCTCTGTTCCGCTGCCACGCATCCAGATGAAGGCAAGATTTTCCATTCTGGAATTTTTGAAAAGAATTTTAAGTCCGCCTTTTCCGCTCTGGCTGTAATCTGTTACGTTTCTGGTTTCCTTTGTTCCGTTTGTTATGACAGCTTCAAAGGAAGTTATTCCATAATTTTCAAGAAAAACTTTCTGCGCTTTCCATTGTTCTTGGAAAATTTTCTGAAAAGCAGTTTTTAAAGCTGCATGGTTCATTGTTTTTATGTGAAGTACAGCTCTTGGTTCAGAAACACCTGTTGTTGTATATTCTGGCAATGTATTAAGAATATCAGTTAATGACGGTGAATCAATTTTTGAAATATTGTTTTTAGAACACCAGTCTTCAAAAAGTTCATTTATAGAAAGAATTTTTATGATTGCAAAAATCGTATTCAAAGGATCTCTGACAGCGGATGGATATGTGATTGTTCCACCATTTGAGCCTTCGCCAAAAATGCGTACATTGTAACCTTCTGAACGTTTTTCTCCTGCCAGATTCACAACGTTTGCTTCGCCAACTTCTGCACGGAACACCGCTGCTTCAAACTTTTCTGCAATTTCTTCTATTCTCATAGAAGTAGGGCAGTTTACGGCAACGGCTGTTTTTTTCTGACCAAGCCAGTTCTGGTATGAAAGTTCTGCAAGTACGGAAAGACTGAAAACTTCCTGAGCCTTTAAAATCACAGCTTTTTTCTGTTTGTCATCCCAATAGACGATGTTTCCACGGTCGCCGTCACAATCTGGCATATAGCCAAGAACGGCATCTGAATGGCCTTCTTTTTGCAGACGTTCCATTTCCGCTGCACAGAAAACCAGGTTTTCCGATTCCGGAATGATTTCGTGGGCGATTTCTCCTGCTTTATTGTGGATTGCATAGAAATTGATTCCGTTTTCTGCAAAAAAACTTGAATCAACTGAATCGGCTCTGGCAGAACCATTCATATCGCAGACAACTCCAATATTTCTGCTTTTTATTGCTGTGCGCAGAATAGAAAATATTTCGTCCTGTTTCTGTTCATCTTGGCTGGCTGAAATTGTTTCCTTTAAAAATCTGTAATATGCTTTAAGTGCTTCTTTTTTTACTGCACTTTGAGTTCTGTAGATTTGCGCAATCTGGTCTTCCTTAACATTTCTGATTAAATCAAAAGCATCTTTTACAGCGGAATCTTTTTCGCATAGTGCATTGAATTCTGCTGTGAGCTCTGCGTTTTCTTTGCCGTTCAGAACTCCGCCGGAGTTAAGTCCGAACTTAATTCCGTTGTGGCCAATCGGATTGTGACTTGCGGAAATATACATGAATCCGTCTGCCATTCTTGAGTATGCCATAATTTCTGGAGCTGCAGTGATTCCTGTGAATTTTACGTTAATATTTTTAGCGGCAAATGCCTTGATACAGGCTTCTGCTATTGCAGATCCTGTTGGTCTGGCATCCATGCCTAAAATGACAACTGGATTTTCTTTACCAGTCTGTTTTTTTACGTAATCAGCAAAAACGATGGCAGAAAAAATGGAAATCGCAATATTTTCTTCGCCAATCAATGTTGTTCTGTCCTGTTCCTGTCCGGAAATTGCAAAAACTTTGCGCCATCCAGAAGCCGATAAAATCATATTTGTTTTCATTCTTTCATTTTACAGCAACTGGGCGATTATACTCAATTGCATATTACTATTAAATAATCTATACTAAATTACTATGAAATATATTGAACAGGATTTGCCAAAAGCTGGCGATACAGTAGTAGTTGGACTTTCAGGTGGTGTTGACTCAACATTGACTGCACTTTTACTTAAAAATATAGGATGCCATGTTATTGGTGTAACAATGTCATTGTGGGATGGAAAACTTGATGTTGATGTTAATAAAACTTTGCATGATTCCTGTTACGGTCCTGGTGAAGCCCAGGATATAGAACAGTGCAGAAAATTCTGTGAAGAGCAGGGCTTTGAATATCATGTTATTGATGTAAAAGAAGCTTATCATAAGGAAGTTCTTGAGTATTTTAAGGCAGAATACAGAGCCGGTCGAACTCCAAATCCTTGCATCAGATGTAATCGATACATCAAGTTTGGTGCATTGCAGCTGGGAATCAAACAGCTTGATATTGATTACGATTATTTCTGTACAGGTCATTACGCAAAAATCGTTCGCCCGGTAGAGGGTCTTTATGGTACAGATGTGAGGCCATTCATGATTTCCAGTGCCATGGATCAGTCAAAGGATCAGACTTATTTTGTTTACAGAGTTCCTTCTGATGTTCTTGAAAAAGTCAGATTTCCTTTAGCAAACATGGAAAAAAAGGAAGTGTTCCGCCTTGCAAAAGAATATGGTCTTGCTGCTGCAGAAAGGGAAGAAAGTCAGGATTTTATTCCTGAAGAATATTTTGATGCTCTGTTCGCCGATAAGCCTGCTGTTCCTGGTGATATAGTAGATCTTGATGGTAAGGTTTTAGGAAAACATCGTGGAATTGAACATTATACAATCGGGCAGCGGCGTGGACTTGGAGTCAGTTCGTCTAAACCTTTGTATGTTCATTCTATCGATCCAAAAAATAATCTTGTGGTTCTTGCAAGTAACGATGATTTGAATGCAGATGGTCTTATTGCAGATGAATTTGTATGGCCGGGAAATATTGAGCCAAAAGAATCAGTTGAAGCTTTTGTAAAGATTCGCCTTGCTTCTAAACCTGTTCCTGCGGTGATTTCCCTTTACGAACCAAAAAACGACGAAAGTTTTAAAGGTCAGCCCTGGAAAATTGCGTTTCAGACTCCACAGAGAGCAGTTGCACCTGGACAGTCTGTGGTCATGTACAAAGATAACGTTATAATTGGTGGCGGAATTATCTCAAAAACACTGTGATTTACAATTAATAAATTGACAGCATATACGTTGCATAGGTTTCTTTTCCGAGAATGTCTATGAGCGTAAGCTGTAAAGCGTTTTTTCCAGATGTAAGTGTTGTTTCTCCCAGAAGCTGAAGTTCGCTGTTAGGATAGAGAACATTTTTTGAATAGTTCTTTTTTCCAGAAATACAAATCTGAAAGTCTTCCTGACGCAGTAAGTCGTATGAAATCTGGTCAACGACTGTTCCGTTTATGGCAACTCTTGTTTTATAAGGCGATGCAACAGCTTGTCTTTTTTTGTAAACTTTGTATGTTCCTGATGGTAAAGTACTTTGTGTAGATACATTATATTGACGGCCGTTCTTGTTCTGAAGAACTACTTCGTTATAATATAAAGGTAGTTCTTTTCCCACTCTTGGCATTAAAAGTCTTGGGTTTATAGCTGTGTTATTTTTTGTATCTATAACCTGGAATTCAAGGGAACTTCGACCCTGCTGCCATGCAGAATTTCCAGATTTTCCGAAGATTGTTCCACTTTCTATGGTTTCAGAAGACTTTAGAAGTTCTGTGTTAATGGTATCGTAATCAATGTTTCCGTACACGGTTAAAAGATTGTCAGAATGGGCAACTATAATCGCATTCCCAAGAGTAGAAGGGAAAAAGTCTGTGTTGTCATTAAATTCCTTAATAAAAATTTCAAGAGTTCCTTTGTCTGCTGATTTTATTTCGGATGGTTCAGAAAAAATCAAAGAATTGCTGATTGTGTCTCCACGCAGCTGTCCAAAATATGAATAAAATTGATCTGATTGAATAACTTCTTCCTGAGGCCAGTCAAAGCTATGTGCAGAAAAAATTGCGAATGTAATGAATATAAAAGCAGTTATTTTTTTCATTTTTTTTACCTTATTTTTTTGTAATTGACAGACAGGAAATTGTTGAGTCTTTTCCTACATACAGCCGGTTTGAATCAGCCAGAATAAAAGCATGTTCAGCTGTAAAACTGAAGAATCCTATAAGCGTAGAAAAATTTTCAACAGCATAAACTGTATATTTAGAATTATCTTTTGTAAGGATGAAAGCTGTATCACCTGTTTCCTGGATTGAAATAGCCTGTCCGTTTATTTTTAAATGTTTGATTTTCCCTGTTTTTACATTAGTAATTCCAAGAATATTTTGAGAGGTAAAGAAAACAGTAGAGTCATCCTGACTGAATTTTACAAGTTTCTGAATTGCTGTTGATGACGGTAAAAATTCGTGACATGTAATTTTGGTCTGAGAACCGTCTTTTTTTGCCAGGACAAAACGCTGTTTGTTTTGACCTGAAATAGTTGCAATATAATCACCAGAATTGGAAACTGCTGTTCCTAGAATAACAGGTACAATGCTTCCTCCTGGAGAAAATCTTTGAATAAGTTTTCCGTTAAGACTGAATTCACAGATATTACCATCTGCAAATCCAACTACTACGCCATTTTTTGAAGAGTCAAATGCTGTTATTGGTGTAGTACCTCCATACTCCCATTTTCGTTTTCCGTTGTTATCACAGGCAACAAAGGATGAGCCGCCAGGTAAAAAAACAAATATGCGGTCGTCATCAATCATTGGAAATCCTGTTATAGAAATTTTTCCGCAAAGTTGTCCATCAGGCATGAAATATGAGGCTTCTGTATTGTTTGTATTGTAGTAAGTGTAGAATTTAGAGGAAATAGAAGCTTTCATTGGAAATGAAACAAATGTAATGACTTTTCCGTCTGGAGTAAAATAACCAAGCGTTTGTCCTAATTTGAAAGGAAGAAGTTTTGAATCTTCTTCTGGTTTTACTGTAGAGGGGTTTGTTACATCTATTTTCCATTCTGGAGAAAACTGATGTTCTGTACCTAATGGTTTAATGGCGAGAACTATATATGAAATACAAAATATAAGTGATAATAATATATAGAAAGAAATATTTTTTTTATTTTTCATGACAAAAACGATGATATAAAAATTGCAAAATCACGTCAATAAAACTTTACGTGTGAAAACTTTGTAGTTATTCGCAAATAATACTGTATCTTGACAAAAAAATCTAAATGATGCTAAATTTCAAAATATAAAGTTGTTATGGAGAATTAAAATTGGAAGACGATATTGTAACTATTGAAGAAGTTGCCAAATATCTCCGTGTTTCGGATAGAACAGTATATGATTGGGCTCAGAAAGGAGAGCTGCCAGCTGGAAAAATTGGAACAGTATGGCGTTTTAAAAAATCGGAAATAGAGAGATGGGTGAACGAAAGACTTACTTCCAGTGTATCTCATAAGAATGATGTTGTTGTGCAGGTAAGAAATGTTCTTTCTCCTGATAGAGTTGTTTTTATCAATCATTCGTCTAAACATGATGCTCTTATTGAGTTGTCTGGTGTTCTTGCATCGGCTCCACAGATAAAAAATAAGGATGAGCTTGTTTTTGAAATCCTTAAGCGGGAAGAACTTATGTCTACATCTGTAGGAAGGGGACTTGCAATTCCTCATGTACGGTTGTCGTCAGTTACTGATCTTGTTATGGCTGTTGGTATATGTAAGACTTCTCTGGATGGATTTCAGCCGGTTGATGATGTTCCTGTTTCTATGCTTTTTATGATTGCTGCTGCTCAAAATCAGCATGATTATTATTTGAAAACAATTTCTTATTTCAGTGCTAAGTTAAAAGATAACAAATTGCGGCAAGCAATCAATAAAGCTGATACTGAAAAAGAGATTTATGAGTTGCTTATTAAGTAAAGAAAAATAAAAAAATGCCTGAATCTAACTGGAGTGTACTTCACTGGTGGTTAATATTCAGGTATTTTTTTTGTGTCTGTTTTATGGAAGGTTTACAGGTATCCATTTTTCTGTGTCACATTGATCCTGTGCAATTAGTCCTGGTTTTATGTTTCTGGCAGTTGTTTCATTAAGAAGGAAATTTATTCCGTTTACTTCAATTTTTGCACCAGGAATATTTAAATCCAGACCGTAGACTGCATGGGAATAAATTCGGCTTATAAACAGTTCTGATTTAACTCCAAGATTTTGCATTATACAGCACATAAGCATGCTTCTGCTGTCACAGTCATTTCCTTTTCCGCATAGGACATCAATTACATTTGTAAAATCACTTTTTTTAGAGCCTGATGTACGTACGTATTCAAAGTTTTGAACCCAATTTAAAAGGGTTTCATTTAATGATCGGTTTGGATTTTCTGGATTTTTCTTTTTCATCTGAGAATATAGAGCTGTTTTTATATCAAAAGCCGGTTTTTGGATTCTGGAATAGCTGTCCCGGAAAATTGCTCTGTAATATCTTGTCCATGCTTCTTTCCATTTGTCGTTGTTGGAGTAAAGACTTAGAACTGCGAATTCGCAGTCAATTACAAATTGGTTTGCTATGGAATCTTCTTCGTTGATTGATGTTTCAACTTTGTTATTGTCTATCAAAAGTTCAATCTTTTTTTTCTGAGTTCCTGGATATGCATAGCTTGTAATAATTCCTGGCTGTGTTTTGCTTTCGTTATCAAAACATAATGAATTTAAGGTTGATATTATGAATTGTTCGCAATTTTTTGATTTCTCTTCGTCAGCATAGCAAAGTAAAACAAGTTGACTGCCTTCTATTTTCAGGGGAACGCATATAGCCCACCCGCTGGATTCTTTTCCTGTGGCTGAGCTATTGAAAGTGGTGATTGCGCAAATCTGATTGCACCACGTAAATGTATCAATGTTTTCATATTTTGCAGAAAGTTTTTGAAGAGAACTTTTTAATGCTGTTTTTGAGTTTTTGTATGTATTTTCAGCATAAAGCTTAAGTATAAAGTCTACAGGCAGTCTGTCATGTTTGAACTGGTATGACATTCCGTCAGGTGTGTAACCAATAACTTTGTATCCTTCAGGAATATCCAGTGAATAATTAAAGTCATTGTCAATAATTTCTTCCCCATGTAGAACTGCAGGAAAAATAACTGCCAGAAGAAATAATGCTGTTGCAGAGATGATGCTTAAAAGTCTGTTTTTCATTTGTAATCCTGTATTTTGTGTTTGCAAAATTTTAGTTTTTCAGTCTATTATTGTATCGGATGAAAGAAATACCTGTTTTATATGAAAATGATGAAATATTGATAATAAATAAGCCTTCCGGGGTTGCTGTTCAGGGCGGGCAGGGAATTTTACACCCTTTGGATAAGGAGTTGCCTTTACAGTTAGGATATCCTGTTTACCTTGTTCACAGACTTGACCGGGATACAAAGGGGCTTATGGTTGTTGCAAAATCACCTTTGGCAGCTGCAAAATGGACAAAGCTTATTGGTGGCAAGCTTGTCCGCAAGGAATATACGGCTGTATGTGCAGGAACTTTGAATCCTAAAAAAGGAACTTTGCGTTCTGCTGTTATTCAGCATGGAGATGAAAAAACTGCTGTAACGCATTATGAGATTGTATCTGAACAGAAAATTTCTGGCGATGGTGAAGAAATTACTTTATCTACTGTTAAACTTCAGCTTGAAACTGGACGAATGCATCAAATTAGAATTCATCTTGGAAAAAACGGATGTCCCATTGCTGGTGATGACAAGCACGGTGATTTTAAGATGAATAAAATTCTAAAAAAACTTTGTGGCATAAGAGAATTGCAGCTTACGGCAAGCAGACTTTCTGTCCCTCTTGATGGTAAGGAATGTGTATTTGAAATCTAATTTCTTAAGACGTAATGAATAACTTGACTATTGTGCTGCAAAAATGTAATATGAATATGTACATTTTAATTATTCTTTAAAGTGGACTCGTCAGTGCGACGAGTCTTTTTTTTGTATTTTGATTTTTAGCGCGGGAGGCACAAAAAATTGGATTACGAATCCCTTGATTCTATGCCTTATTACAAAGATTGTGCTCCAATGGTAGAAAATCTTGGATATAAGCTGGTTGAACTTAGAGTAGTTCCTGGTAAGGGTACAGTAAAAATTAATGCTGTAATCGCATCTAAAGATCCTGCTGTTGATATTGGTGTAAATGACTGTTCTAAGGTACATCATGCATTGCTTCCTCATCTTGAATCAATTCTGGGAACTGAAGATACATACATGGAACTAACTTCTCCTGGAATGGAACGCAACATAAAGAATGCAGCTGAGTTTGCAGTTTTTATTGGTCGCGACGTAAGGGTGTGGGATAAAACGGTTACAGATTGGGTCGGCGGAAAGATTATTTCTGCGGACGATAAAACGGTAATTTTGGAAAAAGATGGTGAAAATCATACTTTTTCTTTTGAAAATATCGCAAAAGCAAAATTTATTCATTTATAATTTAATGGAGGCTTAAAATGTCAGAAATGGCAGAAGCTATTCGTGCTTTAGTTGACGAAAAAGGATATTCTGAAGAAGCTGTAAAACAGACTATCGAAAACGCGCTTAAGGCAGCTTACAAACGTACTTATGGAAATTCAGACAATGCAATTGTAAAATTTGCAGAAGATTTGTCGGATGTTTCTATCTACTCAAGAAAAACAGTTGTTGACGGAGTTTATGATCCTGTAACAGAAATTGAACTGGAAGATGCAAAGAAGCTTTCTGATGATGTAGAACTTGGTGATGAAATTGATATTCTTGAAGATCCAAAATCATTTGACCGTTCTGCTGTATCTACAGGTAAACAGACAGCTCATCAGGGATTGAATGATACAATTAAAAATACTTTGTATAATCAGTATAAAGACAAGGTTGGAGAAATGATTAAAGGATATTACCAGCGCGAACGCAATGGAAATATCTATGTTGATCTTGGAAATGCTGGACGTATAGAAGGTGTGCTCCCTGTAAAATATCAGTCTCCAAGAGAAACTTATGAACAGGGCGATGTAATCAAAGCTATTATTGCTGATCTTAAAACTACTTCAAACGGTCTTCAGATTTTCCTTTCAAGAGCTGATCCTCGACTTGTTGAAATCACTATGGAAATGGAAGTTCCTGAAATTGCAGACGGAACTGTAAAGATTGAAAAATGTGTTCGTGATGCTGGTTATCGTACAAAGATGGCTGTGTCTGCTGCACGAGAAGAAATTGATCCTGTTGGAGCTTGTGTAGGCGCTAAGGGTGTTCGTATTCAGAATGTAATCCGTGAAATCCTTGGAGAAAAAATTGATGTTCTTCGCTATGATCCAAATCCTGCGGAATTCATCAAGAATGCGCTTTCTCCTGCTCAGGTATCAAGAGTTGTTATTCTTGATGAAGAAAAACGTCAGGCTCTTGCCATTGTTGAAGATTCACAGTTCAGTCTTGCAATTGGTAAGCAGGGGCAGAATGTTCGTCTTGCAAACCGTCTCTGCGACTGGTCAATTGACGTTAAAACAGAAGAACAGTGCGAAGGCATGGATTTTAGTGAAAAGGCAACAACTAAAGCTGCTCTTGATTTGTTCAATGATGCTGCAGAAACAGAATCAGAAGAAGTTTCTACCGTTGCAGAACTTGACGGAGTTACAGAACGGGTTGCAGAAATCCTTAAAGCTAACGGAATTGAAGATATTGTTCAGTTCATTGAAGCTTACAATAATGAATCAGTTCAGAAAATTGACAGCTTAACAAAAGAAGAAGTTGAAGCTGTATATAACATCATTAAAGAAACAGTTGATATCGTTGAAGAAGAATCTGGCGAAAGTGCTGAAGAACCAGTTGAAGAAGAGAAATATTATTGTCCTGAATGTGGTGCTGAAATTACTCTTGATATGGTGCGCTGTCCAAAATGTGGTGTTGAGTTTGAATTTACAGAGGATGAGGAATAAGGTACAGAATGGCTGAAGAATCAGAAAAAAAACAGGCATTTGTTGTTCATAAAAAACAGGCAGACAGTAATCAGTCTCCTGCACAGACAGCTCCAAAGAAAAAGGTTGTAGTAGTAAAGAAAAAGACTCCTGCACCAGCTGCCGCAGCAACGGCAAATGCTGCTAAAAAGGTTGTTGTAAAACGACCAGAAACAGAAAATGCAGCAACTGCTGAAGAACCAAAGAACTCTTCAGAAACAGTAACTGCAAGAACACAGTCGGCTCCAGTTCAAAAACAGGAAAAAAGTGAAAATAAAGAACGCTCTGAACGTAATGATAATCGTCCTCAGCAGCGTAAAACTACTTTTGAGTTAAATTCTGCACGTCCTAATGTTAAGGCTGGTAATCTTTCTGATTATGGTCGCCGTGACAGAAACGGTGGCTATAACGGAAACCGTGGCGGTTATAACAATGGTGGTAACGGCGGTTATAATGGCAATCGTAACGGTGGATATCAGAACCGCGAAGGCGGTGGATTTACAGGTGCTCAGGCACGTCAGGGATATCAGAACCGGGAAAGAGATGGAAACCGTCAGGGTGGATATCAGAACCGTAATGGTCAGAATGGCGGATATCAGAACCGTAATGGCCAGGGCGGAAATGGTGGTTTCCAGAACCGTAATGGCCAGGGTGGCGGACAGGGCGGATTTAATCGCGGTCCAAGACCAGGATTTGGCGGTGGTGCTGGCGGTGGATTCCGTGCCGGTGGCGGAGCTGGTGCAGTTCCTCCAATGATGCAGAACCGGGCTCCTGCAAAACCAGCTTTCAAGGGAAAGAAACAGGTTTATAAACGCAAAGATGAAGAACAGTACGATGATAATCTGTTCGAAAGTAAGAAGAAGGTAGAAACTCCAGCTTCGGTAGTACCAAAATCTATTGAAATCATGGAAACAGTTTCAATTTCTGATCTTGCAAAGAAGATGAATCTTAAGGCTTCTGAAATCATCGGAAAGCTTTTCTCCAGCTATGGTCAGATGGTTACAATCAACCAGTCAATCGACCGCGAAACAGCTGAACTTCTCTGTTCAGAATATGGTTGTGAAGTTAAGGTTGTTTCACTTTATGATGAAACTGTAATTCAGGGAGACGAAGATGTTGCAGAAAATATGCTCCCTCGTCCACCTATCGTAACTGTAATGGGTCACGTAGACCATGGTAAGACAAAGACACTTGATGCTATCCGTAATGCTCATGTTGCAGAAGGAGAAGCTGGTGGTATTACACAGGCTATTGGTGCTTATTCAGTTCATACAGATAAGGGTGATATTACATTCCTTGATACACCTGGTCATGAAGCATTTACAATGATGCGTGCCCGTGGTGCTCAGGTAACAGATGTTGTAGTTCTTGTAGTAGCTGCAGATGATGGTGTAATGCCTCAGACTCTAGAAGCTATTGCTCATGCTAAGGATGCAAAGGTTCCTATTATTGTTGCTGTAAACAAGATTGATAAACCAGAAGCAAATCCAGACCGTGTTAAGACTCAGCTTTCTGAACAGGGACTTACTCCTGAAGAATGGGGTGGAGATACACAGTATGTTCATATTTCTGCTAAACAGAAAATGGGTATTGATGATCTTCTTGATGCTATTCTTCTTCAGGCAGAAATGCTTGAACTTAAGGCTACATTTGATTGTCGTGCAGAAGGTAAGATTCTCGAGTCCCGCATTGATCAGGGGCGTGGTGTAGTTTCTTCTGTAGTTGTTCAGCGCGGTACTCTCAAATTGGGAGATCCTTTTGTTGCTGGTATTTATTCTGGTCGTGTACGTGCCATGTTTGATGACCGCGGACGCAGAATCAAGGAAGCAGGTCCATCTACTCCAGTTGAAGTTCTGGGTATGGAAGAAATGCCAAACGCAGGTGATCCATTCCAGGTTACAGAAGACGATAAAGAAGCACGTGCAATTGCAACAAAACGTCAGGAACTTAAACGTTACGAAGCTGCTAAAGCTGTTAAGAAGACAACTCTTGATACATTGTTCAAGGATATTGAATCTCATGAAGTACAGGAACTTAAGATTATCATCAAGGCTGACCTTCAGGGATCTGCAGAAGCTCTTAAGACTTCTCTTGAAAAGCTTTCTACAAGTGAAATCCGCGTAAATGTAATTCATAGTTCTGCCGGTGCAATCAATGAGTCGGATGTTACACTGGCTGCTGCAGACAGCAATGCTATCATCATCGGTTTCAATGTTCGTCCTACTCCAAAGGCAAAAGCTCTTGCTGATACAGAAAAGGTAGATATCAGAAAGTACAATATCATCTATAAGTGTGTAGAAGAAATTCAGGCCGCTATGGAAGGTATGCTTTCTCCTGATACTAAGGAACAGGTTATTGGTAGCGTAGAAGTTCGTGAAACATTCAAGGTTCCAAAAATCGGTACAATTGCCGGATGTTACGTTGCGGAGGGTGTTGTTCGCAGAAACAGTCTTGTTAATCTTGTTCGTGACGGTGTTGTTAAATACACTGGTAAGATTGCTTCCCTTAAACGCTTTAAGGATGATGCAAAAGAAGTTACAACTGGTTACGAATGTGGTCTTAGTCTTGAAAACTGGCAGGACATTCAGGTTGGCGATACAATGGAAATTTTTGAATATATTGAAGTTGCCCGCAAGCTTGGTGAAGAACATCGCGATGACCGTGCTGAAAACGAAAAGAAAGCTAAGGCTGCTGCAGAAAAGGCAATGGCAGAAGCAGAAGCAGAAAAAGCTGCAGAAGCAGAAGCTCTTGCTGCTGAAAAAGCTGCTGCAAAGGCAAAGAAAGCTGGTAAGGCAAAAGATCTTGGAACTCAGTTCCCAGGTTCTGACAGTACAGGAGACGCTGAATAATGGGTCAGTATCGAATGGAACGTCTGAACGTACAGCTGCGTGATGAAATCTCTCAGCTGATACTTAGAGGCGAAATCAGAGATCCTAGAGTTACTGGAAGAAAAAGTGGTGCTGCTGCAAGAACAGAGCTTGCTCCTTTTCTTTCAGTTAACCGGGTTGAAGTTAGCCAGGATTTGAGCTATGCAAAGGTTTTTGTTTCAAGCTTTGCAAGTGACGCTATGCTTGATAAAGGCGTAGATGGTTTGAATAATGCCGCTGGTTTTATTCAGTCATCAATTGCAAAAAAATTAAGAATCCGTAAATTTCCAAAATTAACTTTTGTTGTTGATTCAGGAATGAAGGATGGTTTCCGCATGGTTCAGAAGCTGAATGCTTTGGAACAAGAATCTAAGGCTCTTGAAGCTGAACTTGCAGAAACTGAAAATACAGAGAATGACGAATAAAAATCATTCAATCTAAATTAACCGCGGAATATGCAGGATGCTTAATTCTGCATATTTCACGGTATTTTTTTTATATGGCAGATCAGAAAATTAATCCAAATAAAATAGTACTTTTCGCAAAATGTCCGGGGCAAACCAGTTTTTCGTCCCTTTACACAATAAAACATGCATTTAACACTCAAAAGGTTGGACATACGGGAACATTAGACAGCTTTGCAAGCGGACTGCTTGTTGTTTGTTGTGGGGCATTAACACGGCTTGCGGGGCGTATTACAGAATTTGATAAAACTTATGAAGTCGTTATTAAATTTGGTGAAGAAACGGACACCCTGGAATGTACAGGAAAAATCATAAAGACTGCTGAACTTCCTGACGTAAAAAAACTAAAACAGGCTTTGTCTGCTTTTACTGGAAATATTATGCAAAAGCCTCCTGCATTTAGTGCGATTCATATTGATGGAAAGCGTGCCAGCGATTTAGTACGCAGTGGAAAATCAGCAGATATTCCTGCTCGCCCAGTTACAGTTTTTTCTTGTGAGCTGCTGGAAACAAAATTGACGGAAAGCGATAAAGTACTAGCCGCTCGTATAAAATTTTCTGTTTCTAAAGGAACATATATTCGCTCTCTTGCAAGAGATATTGGTGAATACTGTGGAAGCGCCGCTTATCTTGTTGGTCTTTTACGCACAAAAGTTGGTAATTTTGAATTAAAAAATGCGGCAGGTTTTAATCTGCTTGAAAATTTTACAATTGACACTGCATTTGAAAATGCAAAAAAAACTATAGAAATAGAAAGAATAAACGAAGAGAATAAAAAAAAGCATGTAAAAGAAAAGCATGTTGTAACAGAAGAAGAACTTCTGCTTCAGAAAAATGTTGTTGAGTCTGCTGTAGAAATGAATAAACAGCTTGCTTCTCTTTGTGGTTTTGCCAGCCTCACAATAAAAGAAGATAAAATGCCGCTTTTTTATAACGGAGGTAAACTTCATTCTGACTGGTTTGATTTGTCTCCTTTTTCTATTAAAGAAAAATTTGCGGCAGTCTTTGCAGAAGATAATTCTTTTGCAGGATTATTAGAGAAAGATGAGAATGGTTATTTTAAATACAGTTTTGTTGTTCACTGAGTGAGTTTAAATACCCTTAATTTCTTTAAATGTTCCCCAGATTTCATGATTCTTATATTTTTCAACAGATTCAAAAGGAACTAAAACGGTAATTTTTTTTGCATATCTGTCAGATTCACTTTCTCCTTTTTTTGAAAAAGACGTAATATCTAAAGCTGGTGGTTCACTGGCAAGACATATGACAGTAGTTAACGAAGTACAGTTTAGAAATGCATTAGGTTCTATGCTAGTAGTTTTTGCTTCGAGTGTTACTGTTTCAAGTTTTGTGCAGTCTTCAAAAGCATTTTGTTTGATAGAGGTTACATTTTTACCTGTATTTGCATTTGTTAATGCAGAACAACTGTAAAAGGTGTATTGTCTGATAAATGAAACATTATCAGGAATTTTTACAGATTCTAAAGATGTACACCCTATCATTTCTGGAAATACAAGAAGGCTTTCCGGAAAACCATTCATAATGCCTTTCTGAGGCTGTAAACTGTCTGTGTAAGTAATTGTCTTAAGGCTGGTGCATCCATTAAGATTATCGATTACTTGAACTGTGTTTGGTAATGTCAGCAATACAAGATCTGCCTGTGTTTTCATTTCTTTTAAACTTATTCTTATAACATCATAATCATAGATTTTGTCTGGAACTCTAAGCCAGAAAGGAAGTGAACTGTAATAGATTGCAACTCCCTCTTTTCCATTTAAATTCTCTATTTTGATTTCAGAACGTATATTATTGTCAAAGGTCATTGCTGTAAAACCTTGTGAATCGCAGGAAAATAACAAGAAAAATGTAACAGCTTGTAAGATGAATATTATTTTTTTCAATTTAATACTCCAGAATTTAATTTATAGACCACGGAATAGATAAACAGATGCCGGCTCCAATCTGATTAGAATAAACCCAATCAATGTCAGAATGACCCGTTGTTTGTATCCAGTTATGAGGAGCGAATGTGTAATCTGCAAAAAACGAGATATAATCATTTAATGAAACTGATAATCCTCCGTGCAATGTATACCCGTAACAGTGCGTTGAAATTAAAAAATCTTCATACGTGGAAGATTCATTTAAAAAATACCAGCATTGATAAAAAGAACCTCCAATGTAAACGAGAAATTTTGAAAAATAGTAGCCAAAGCTTATATCAGGAATTGAAAGTCCTAAACAGTAGATTTCATCAGAAGAACGACTAATAGTTACAGATGCAGATGATTGTATTGAAAAATTTGAAAAAATGCCTTCTGCAATATCTATTTTGAGTTTTGCGACAGGACAATTCATTATAGAATCAGAATTGTAGCCACCAGATAATTTTATATTGGAATATATTGACGAATTTTTTGAATTCAGGAGATTAAAAAAGTTATTTTTTTGCGGTGATTTTTTTTGTGAATTTTGTTGTGAAAAAATAGCATTCAGCGTAAAAAAAATCAGGAGAAATATTAAAATTTTTCTTTTCATACACCTGTTAAGTATAACTTTTAAAAATCTGTTAAGCAATAAAGGTATGCTCAGATAAATTGACTTGCAGTTGTTTATTAGGGTATTATAACAATATGTTTGACGTAAAGGAATCTGATTTTTTTGATTTGGAAGATGAAGCATTTGATACAATTATGGAACCTGGAATTAAGTTTACCGGTAACATAAAATTTGTAAAGCCATTTATGATTCGCTGTAGTGTAAATGGAAAAATAGATGCTACAAGTGATCTTGTTGTCGATTCTACTGCAGAAGTCAATGCGGATATAAATGTTGCAAGAATATTGGTAAAAGGAAAAGTTCATGGAAATGTTTCTGCCAGAGAATTGATTTTTATAACTTCAACCGGAACTATAGATGGTGACATTTCTTCAAAGCAGGTTGTTCTTGAACCTGGCAGTACATTTACAGGTAGATGTACAATGCTCAAAGATAAAAATTAAATTATTGGTTGTTATGATGAAAAAGAATTTGATTATAAAATTATTTGTAAGTTTGTTATTGTTACCTTGTTTTAGTGTTTTTGGGCAGAGTAGTTTGAAACAGGATGCATTGGTTCTTTATAATAATGGTCGTTATGCAGAATCTATTGCTGTGTGTGAGCAGGAAATAAACGAAAATCCTAAACGGGTTGAATCTTATGTCGTTATGTGCTGGTCGTTGATTAGAAATCGTCAGTATTCAGAGGCTGAGCAGCGTGCGCTTGCAGGTCTTTCTGTTAGTCCTTATGATTTGCGTCTTACAGAAGTTCTAGGCGAAGCACGTTATTATCTTGGTAAAAATAATGGTGCCCTTGAACAGTTTCAGAAATACGTAGCAAATGCACCTGAAAGCGGTGCTCGAGTTGGTACTGCATATTATTTTATGGGAGAAATTTATATTCGTCAGGCTAAGTATCAGCATGCAGATATTGCGTTGTCTACAGCAGTTAGAAAAGAACCTATGCTTGAGCACTGGTGGATTCGTCTTGGTTATGCCCGTGAAATGGCAGGAAATTATTATCAGGCTGTTGAAGCTTATGATGAAGCTTTGCGCTTGAATTCATCATCAGTTGACGCTGAGCGCGGTCGCAGCAGAGTTTCTGCTAAATTGCAGTAGTAAAATCTTGAATATTCATTTTGAAACCACAGGTTGTCGTCTTAACCAGATTGAAAGCGAAAGTTCTGCTCATTCTTTTGTTGAACAATCGTTTTCAGTGTCGTTAAAGCCGTTTACTGCAAAAAGTCTTGTTGAATCAGATACAGTTCTGTGCGTAATAAATACGTGTGCAGTTACTCAAAAGGCGGAACAGAAGGACAGGCGTATGATTCGTCTTGTCCTTGAAAAATGTCCAAAGGCTACAATAATCGTAACTGGATGTTATGCTCAGCTTTCTCCAGAAGACATTCGTAATATGGATAGCCGCATTGCAGTATTAAAAGGACAGATAAAAAGTCGTCTTGCAGATGTACCAGTATTATTACGGAAAAGATTAGAAACTAAAGAATTTAATGCAGTTGATTTTGCCCTTGAACTAAATAATGGTCTTTTTGCAAAACAGTCTGAAAAAAGAGGATTTAGTGAAAATGCTTTTAAACTTTCAACTGATTCGTTTATAGCTCATTCCCGTTCCTCTATAAAAATTCAGGATGGCTGCAATAATAACTGTACTTATTGTACTATTAATATTGCCAGAGGTCATTCTGTTTCTCTGGATGCTCAGACTGTAATAGACAGGGTTGTTCAGCTGGAAAAAAGTGGTCATGCAGAAGTTGTTTTTACAACTGTGAATATTGGTCAGTATCGCGGAAAGTATGGTAATGATTATATTGATTTTGCCCATCTTTTAAAATTATGTCTTGAAAATACTTCAAAAATTGCCATGCGTATCTCCAGTCTTTATCCAGAAGTTGTTGATGAATTTTTCTGTGAAGTGATAAAGAATCCAAGAGTTTGTCCCCATTTTCATATTTCAGTTCAAAGTGGAAGCAATTCTGTTCTGAAAGCTATGGCAAGAAGATATTCTGCGGAAGATGTTGTGAATGCATGTAATTTGCTTAAATCAGCAAAGAATAATCCATTTCTTGCCTGCGATATTATTACAGGTTTTCCTGGCGAAACTGCAGAAAATTTTGACGAAACTATGGAACTTTGTGAAAACTGTGGATTTGCATGGGTTCATGTTTTTCCTTATAGTGTTCGTCCTGGTACTGTTGCTGCCACATTAAAAAATAAGGTTCCTCAGTCGGTAAGTGGTGAACGAGCTGCCAGACTTTCTGAATGGGCTTCTGAAAGTAAGAAAAAATACATAAAGGAATGTACAGGTAAAATATTTAATGCTGTTCTTGAAACTGTAAAAAAGCCTTCTGTTTTTGCATCTGGAGAGGGGAATGTTGTTTATCATGCAGTTACAGAAAATTTTCTTCACTGTGAAATTATAGAAAAAGACGGTTTTCTTGCGCCTAAAACAGGTTCTTCTGTAAAAGTGCGCATTTTGGGTGAATACGAAGCTGGTACAAAAAAAGGCGGCGAAACAGAATGCCTTGCAGAAATAATCTAAAAAATTGATTTTTTTTTCATTTTTTTTGAGGTAACTACTTGATTAAAAAAATCAATTAGTATATATTATTAATCACGCAACGGGATGTAGCGCAGCTGGTAGCGCGTCTGGTTTGGGACCAGGATGTCGCAGGTTCAAATCCTGTCATCCCGACTAAAGCTCTTGAGTAAAATCAAGAGCTTTTTTTGCTTTAAAAAGCAAACGAATTTTCATTTCGGAATTTGAAGTGTAGTGAACGGCCATAAAAAAGGCTGTTATTATTTTATTCCTGCGTCGGAGTTCGTTCATTACTGCAAAAAATTGTAATTTTTTAAGATTTTGTTATTTAATATTCATTCAGATAAGTATATTTTTATGCTGTTATTGTTAAAAATCAAAAGGAATGAAGATGACCGAAGAAGAAATTAAAAAAAATATACACAGATTTTCTATGATGATTTTGAAGGAAATGAGCTTGATATCACTAAGTGGGAACGATGTCCTGAATGGGAACGGCAGGAACAGATGAAAAATCACGGCTGGTGGAATGATGGTTGTTCTTACGTAAAGGATGGTAATCTTATCCTTGAGTGCAAGCAAGAATCAGATGGAAGGTTGATATCAGGGGCTGTCCGCTCAATAAGTAAAGACGGATCAAAAATCATGTTTAAGGAGGCGAAAGGTCTATACGAAATAAAATTTAAGGTAGACAAAGGTTCTGGTTTTTGGTATGCGTTCTGGTTGTTTGCTGATAATGATGAATCTCATGTAAGTGGAAGCGCACAAAATGCGGCTGAACTTGATTTTTTTGAAATTCTTCCCGGAAATAGTCCCTGGAAATATAATGGTGTTAATGGAAATGAACCAGGACGTTTGATGACAACCATTCATTGGGATGCTTATGGAGCTGCTCATAAAATGAAAGGTACAGACGGTATAAAAGTCACAGATAAAGATAATAATTTTTATGATAACTGGCATATTTATCAGTTTGAATGGAATGATGATAATTATAAATGTTATCTTGACGGGAACCTTTTGTGGGTTATGTGTGGAAAGGATTATGGAAATGGTATTTGCGAGGCTCCTGGTTACATGAAAATTTCCGCTGAATTTGGCGAGTGGGGAGGACCTGTTGATTCTGTAATCCAGGCTGGCGGTTCTAGAAAAATGTATGTTGATTATGTAAAGGTTTATAAGAAAAGAATTTCTGATTAGGTTTTATTCATTTTCTTCGTTTTTGGTGTCAGATTTTTTTTCTTCCAGCATTTCTGCATCTTCCCGGCCCTGATTTATTTCCCATTTCCTGTAATCAGATTTAGTTTTTGCGATGTTTATGTCTGTTCTATGGAAATTTTGTTTTCTCATTAGTGAATAGTATTCATTGTCATCCATAATTAATGCCTCTGTTAAAACAAAAAGAGCCGGATTATTTATCCAGCTCTTAATGGAGATGGGGGGAATTGAACCGCTTCCAGTCGCATACATCCATGTATGCTCCTTTCAGCCGTCTTCATTCGCTTACGCCTGCCTCCTGCAGGCTCATCCTCGCTATTCGCTCGGCGCTCATTCCGCGGGGTCAATTCCCCTGAAAGCTTTTTATTAATAAAAAAGCCTTGATTTTCAATCTCAAGGCTTTTTGGAGATGGGGGGAATTGAACCCCCGTCCGGGTGCGTAGTCCAAGTACATCTACATGTTTAGTTATGCGAGGTAATTGTCGGGAAAAGGTAGCAGCATAACAAGCGTCTTTTCCGTATTCCGACTAAATGTCACATACATCGGCCGAACGCAATGTACATCTAGTTCCTGTTAGCGTCAGAACATCACAAAGTTAGGAACAGCACCCTGTGAGTTCCGTGCAGGCTGACTAGGCAGCCATTGCAAACTGTTCTTCAGAAGAATCTTCTTCTTCTTTTCTGTTGAAGATTGCAGTTATTTTTTTTGTCAGCTTAAGGCGCCTTCACACCTACATGCAGTAAATGCGCTCCCGCATCCGTCGAAACCGGTGCACCCCCGGGTACATGGTTAAAATGCTCTTAGACATTTACACCTATAATATACATACGTATTGTCAGAATGTCAAATAGAATTGATTTTTTAGCTGTTGATTGTTAAACTAAAGATGAGGTTGTTATGAAAAAGCTTTTTCTTCTTTTTTTTGTTTCATTATTTTTTTTGGGATGTAAATCTGATTATGAGGAAAGTAAGTGGATTATTGTAAATAATTTCGATAAAGATATTCATTTAACTATCAATGGTGTTGGGTATACTGCAAAAGCAAAGTCTTTATCTCCACAGGTTGAATATATTGCAGGATATTCAGAAAATCTTCAGATTAATTTTGAAGATGGCAGTCATTTAACAACTTCTGATGGATGGTATTATAAAGACGGAAATACATTTCATGCTGTAAATATCGTAAAACAGGAATTGTATACCTTTAATGTTTTTTATGATGGACCATATAATCTTTATGCTACATCAAACTTAATCAGAACGTCAGAAGGAAAACTGAAGAAATTGATTTATGAGCCACATGGTACGGCTTATAAGTCAGATACCTATGAGTTGTCTGACAAATATGTTTATCCATCCCAGCCTTGTTATGAAAAAGAAGTTCCTTCGTACATTTTCTATCGTTTTTCAGATGATATTACTGAAGAACAGAAAAAAGAATTTGAAGATTCAGATTATATTGATTATGCAAAAATGCCTTATCTTGTTCAGATGATTCCTTATACAAGATTCTTTGAGTCTTATAAACTATACATAGAATATCCAAAGGAATTTGTAACAGATGAAAAAGTTTCTGGTTCAAGTAATTCTGCTGATTAGTCTCGCTGTTTCTGGAGTTGCAGCCCTGCCTGTTTTTCGTTCAGAAAATAAAATTGTAAATGATTTTACGGAGCTTGCCCTTAAAGAAATTCAGATGGACATACGTTCTGATGGAACTTTTTCTGCTGGTGCAAAATGGCCTGCTGCGTGGACAAGAGATATGTCCTATGCAATTGATTTATCTCTTTCATTTTTATTTCCAGAAGCTGTAGAAAAATCACTTGCCAGCCGCGTAGAAAATGGGATGATTCTGCAGGATACAGGTTCCGGCGGAAGTTATCCTGTAAGTACTGATAGAATCGTGTGGGGGATTGCAGCTTACGATTACGCACTTTTCAAACAGGATTCTGAATATTTTAAATGGGTTTATGATGTAATAAATAAAACGCTGGATAATGACCTGCTGGTTAATTTCAATTCAGAAAAAAATATTTTCCGCGGCGAAACATCTTTCCTTGACTGGCGTGAACAGACTTATCCAAGATGGATGGACAGCGTTTTTATAGCATCGAGTTATGCTCTTGGCACAAATAATGATTATTATGGTGCCATAAAAGCAGCAGAAAAGCTTTCTCATATTTTAAATCTTTCTGACGAAGAAAAAAATCTGTGGAATTCACGTCTTCTTCTGATGAAGGAAGGCATAAATGAGAATTTCTGGCTTACTGAAAAAAAAAGGTATGGAAACTATATCATTTCCAATGTCTATGAAACCCTTTATGGTGGATATGAAACTCTGGGAACAAGTCTTGCTGTTTTGAATGGTGTCTGCGAAAAGGATTTTTGGAATTCAGCTCTTAATGTCGTAAAGCCAAATCAGTTCGGAATGAGTGTTGTTGCTCCTCAGCTTGCAAAAGTTCCTTCTTACCATAACGATGCCGTTTGGCCATTTGTCCAGGCTTACCGCGGACTTGCTCTTAAAAAGGCTGGAAATGCAGCTGAGTGCGAAAAAGAGTTCAAGGCAATTCTTAATGCTGCCAAAAAATTTGGAACTTTCAAGGAAAACTATGTAGCTTCAACGTTCAGTGAAGAAACACAGACGAATTCTGACCGTCAGCTCTGGTCTGTTGCCGGTTATCTTGCATATATTTACCGTGTTTTCTGTGGAATAGATTTTACCGAAAAAGGAATTAAAATTAATCCTTTGGTTTTTGATTCTATTGGAAATCACATAAAGGTCGATGGTATTGTTTTTGGCGATTCTGTCTTAAATTTATCAGTTGAAGGTTCCGGAGACAGCATAAAATCTTTTGTTCTGAATGGGAAAACCTGTCCTGCAGACTTTGTTATTCCATACGGATTGAAACAGACTTTTAATGTGCATATACAGCTGGAAAAATCAGAGCTTTTTGAAAAATCCTATTCTGAAAATTCTTTGAATGCCGTTGATTTTGAAGCTTCTGCAGTTTCTCCAGAAATTCCTGTATTGAATGTTGATTATGAAAAGGGAAAATATTCTTTAAGATGGCGTCAGAAAAATGAAGCCGGTTATGAAATTCTTAAAAATGGCAAACATTTAAAATTTATTTCAGAGCGGGAGTTTACTGTAAAGCCATCTGATGTTCTTGATGTTTATACGGTTCAAGCTGTTTCAGATGTTCCTGTTTTGCCTGCAAGTCCTCTTAGAGCAGAATCTCCTAAAAATACCTGGTTTATTGAAGCTGAAAAATCTGCCGTGAAAGGTGGAAAAATTCTTTCGGAAGATAATCCGGAGCCAGTAAACGCAAAGATTTCATTTGAACTGGACAAAACTTCTGCAAATTTTGATTCTTTTGTCTCTCGCTGGGGGGCTGCAGAAGGGGAATCCATTACTTTTGATTTTAAGGCACCAAAAGACGGTGTTTATGCTGTTGATTTCCGCTTTAGAAATGGACATGGTCCTGTAAATACTGGCGAAAGCTGTGCCATTGCAGTACTTTTTGCAAATCAGGAGCGCTGTCAGGCGGTGGTTCTTCCGCAGCAGGGGAACTGGACCAGCTGGAATTTTACAAGTCCTGTGCTTGTATTCCTTCAAAAAGGCAGTAACAAAATATGTTTGCAGACTGACAAAACATGTTATGCTCAGCATCATCGGTTAAATTCTGTAGATATGGATTTGTGCCGCATAAGCAGAGTAAAATAGGCTTGTTGTAAAAGATTTAACACAACGATATAATAGAAATAATTTTATATAAATAAGGTGAATATAAATGGCTGACGAAAAATTACAGATTGTACGACACAGTTGTGCCCATGTTATGGCAGAAGCAATTCTTAATCTTTATCCAGGTACAAAAATTGCTATTGGTCCTGCTATTGATAACGGATTTTATTATGATTTTGATTTCCCGGAAGGCACCAAATTCACCGAGACCGATTTTCCTGCTGTAGAAAAGGAAATGAGAAAAATTCTTGCCGGAAATCATGAATTTATCCGCAAGGAAGTTTCAAAGGAAGAAGCTCTTAAATTGTTTGCAGATCAGGATTATAAAGTAGAACTTATCAATGATCTTCCTGCAGATGCAACAATTACAACTTATGAACAGGACGGCTACCTTGATCTTTGCCGCGGTCCTCATGTTTCAACAACAAAAGAAATTAACGGACAGGCTTTTAAGCTTGATAAAATTGCAGGTGCATACTGGCGTGGTGATTCTAATCGTCCTATGCTCACACGTGTCTATGCACTTTGTTTTGCAAAACCAAATGATTTAAAAGATTATCTTACAATGCTTGCAGAGGCAGAAAAACGTGATCATCGTAAGCTTGGTACAGAAATGGATCTTTTCCATCTTGATCCTGAAGATCCAGGTCAGATTTTCTGGCATCCAAACGGATGGACTATCTACACAACAATGCAGGATTATATGCGCAAAATGGTTCGCCGTGACGGTTATCAGGAAGTTAACACTCCTGCTATCATGCCACGATCTTTGTGGGAACGTTCTGGTCATTGGGGGCATTACCAGAAAAATATGTTTATCACAGAATCTGAAAAGCGTCTTTTTGCAATTAAACCTATGAACTGTCCTGGCGCTTTGGAAATTTTCAAGAGCCGTCAGCGTTCATATAAAGATCTTCCGCTTAGACTTGCAGAATTTGGTCACGATGTTCGTAACGAACCTTCTGGAACTTTGCATGGTGTAATGCGTGTTCGTGGTTTCGTTCAGGATGATGCTCACATTCTTTGTACAGAAGAACAGGTTGGTGCAGAAGTTGCAAAATTCTGTAAACTTCTTAAAACTGTTTATCATGACTTTGGTTTTGATGAACTTGTAGTAAAATTTTCTACAATGCCTGATGACCATGTTGGCGATCTTGAAACTTGGGAAAGAGCAGAAAAAGCACTTGCTGATGCCTGTCATGAAGCTGGCCTTGAATTTGAAATTCAGCCAGGCGAAGGTGCTTTCTATGGTCCAAAGCTTGAATTCAAGCTTTATGATTGTCTTGGTCGTGAATGGCAGTGTGGTACAATCCAGGCTGACTTCCAGCTGCCTTCTGCAGAACGTCTTGATGCAACATATATTGGTTCTGATAATCAGAAGCATCACCCGGTTATGCTCCACCGTGCAATTCTTGGTTCTTTTGAACGCTTCCTTGGTATTCTTATTGAAAATTTTGCAGGTGCATTTCCAACATGGCTTGCTTTTGAACAGGTTGCAGTTGTTCCTGTTTCATCAGAATTTGATGATTATGCAAAGAAAGTAAATGATGAACTTCTTGCTCATGATATCCGCTCAAATGCTTATCTTGGCGAAGAAAACATGAAGGCAAAAATCAAGACTATTTCTACAGAACACAGAACACCTTATGTTCTTGTAGTAGGTCAGAAAGAACAGGATGAAGGTTCAGTTTGCGTTCGCTATCGTTTCTCAAGTAAAAAGCCACAGGAAACTATGAAGCTTGCTGATTTTGTTGCATACGTAGAAGATAAGATTAATACTCATTTTGTAGGTATCTAATCATATATATTTAATTTAAAAACCACGAATAAAGGAAAGATTGTATTATGCTTTTTTTATTATTTCGTGGTTTCTTTATTTTATAATATTGAGGAAAAAATGATAAAAGCTGAAATAAAAGATGAAGAACTTCAGGAGCATATTAAACATCTGATAAAAGATGAAATGGCTGTTTTTGTAATGGCAGACGGTCGTATTCGTGGAGCGCTTTTTCATGGAACTCGTTTTATAAATCAGTTGAGGGCACAGCATAATCTTGGAATCCTTGAAACAATGATGCTGGGACAGGCTAGTTTGTGTGGTGCTTTGATGATTCCTATGATGAAAGGGCAGGAACATATTACCCTTCATTATGATGTGGACGGTCCGGCTCAGGGATTTTCTGTTGAAGCAGATTCTAAAGGAACAGTTCGCGGTTATCTTTACAACGAACATATTCCTGTTGAAAAACCTATTGAAAACTGGAATTTAAAACCATTTCTTGGTTCCGGAACAATGACAGTTTCAATTCTTCATAAAGAAGACAAAGAACCTTTTACTTCTACGGTTCAGGTTGATTCTGGAAACATTGCTGAAGATCTTGCCTGGTATTATAAACAGTCTGAACAGATTTCTACTGCTTTCAATACATCAATTCAGATGGATAAAAAGGGAAGAGTTACAGGCGCCGGGGCAATGTTCCTTCAAATAATGCCTGAAACAGGCGGAACAAAAATAACTGGTTCTGCAAAATCTAGTTCTGCAGATACAAAAGCTGATGAAGAATTGCTTTCAAGAGCCGAAATGGCATTTAAAACCTGTCCTTCCCTTGGTCAATGGTTCAGTGAAAAAGGTAATTTTGAAGATTTGATTTACGGACTTTTCCGGGAATTTAATCCTTCTATTGCCTTAAAACGTAATATTACGTACGACTGCCCATGTAATGAAGATTTTTATCTTAATTACATCCGAAGTCTGCCGAAAGACCAGCTGGAAGATATCCGAAAAAATGGCCCTGATCCACTGGAAGTAATTTGCAGAAATTGCGGAAGTGTATACAGTATTCCTGTTTCAAAAATCTGATCCGTAAAATTTGACGATTAGCTTTTTTGATATTATCATTTATTAACCTGAATTTTATTTTTAAAGAGTGTAAGATAAAACCGCTAAAATAGCGCGGCTTTATCTTACCTGAAGTTTGCGTTGCAAACTTATTATTCAGGGGTTAATACAACCCCTGAAAACGAGCGAGTCAAGGCCTTGAGCGAAGCGTGCCTTGACCGGTCGTATTGAACTGCTGTTCCTCATTACATTTTATGGGAGAGTATATGTCATCTTTGATTGTTAAATGCAAATGGCCGATTATTGTATTTTGTTTTGCTTTAACAGCTTTTTTTGCAACTCAGTTACCTAAACTTAAAATTGAAAATGATGCAATGTTTGAATATTTGCCTCATTCTACAACTGATTATCAGCGTCTTTCTAAAGCTGAAGATAATTTTGGTAGTGTTTATTCTATCGGAGTTGCTCTTGAAACTGACGATGAATCTTTTTTTACACCAGAGAATCTGACAATTGTAAATAAGATTACAAAACAGATTGAAAATCTTGAGAATGTTGACAATATTGATTCTGTTACAAGTATTGATTATGTATGTGCAGAAGATGGAAGTCTTAAAGCTGAAAATCTTATACCAGAAGAGCTTTTTGAAAAGGATGAAAACGGCGAAGAGTACTTTGCAGGAAACACTGATGATATAAATGACATTCTTATTAAAATTGGTTCCTGGAATGAAATGTATGATCGCGTAATTGTTTCAGATGACAGAAAAGCCGTTCAGATGGCAATTCGTTATGTAAATAAAAAGTTGGATGAGAATGGCAATCTTCATCGTCTTACTGGTGATGAACGTCTTGCTACATTAGATGAAGTTGAAGAAATATGTACTAAGGCGATTGAAGGAACTCATCTGAACTATACAGTTTATGGAGATCCTGTAATTTCCAAGAATTCAAGAAAATTTATGATTCGGGATATTATCAGCTTGATTCCTCTTGTTGTTCTTGTTGTTATTATCAGTTTGTTTGTTTCATTTAAAACTTTTGATGGTACAGTTCTTCCTTTGCTTACAGTTCTTATGGCTGCAATCTGGTCTTGTGGTTTAATGGCATTGCTTCATATTCAGTTTTCCATTATTTCCAGTGTTATTCCTGTTGCTCTTATTGCTGTTGATTCTGCTTATGGAATTCACGTACTTGCTCATTATTACATCGCCCTGGAAAAAATAGAAGGTGAACTTACTGCAGAAAAACATGCTCATGCTATTTCTGCTGGTCTTAAGGAAGTTTTTCAGGCTGTTCTTCTTGCCGGGATTACCACAATGGTTGGTTTTATTTCATTGATTACATCTCCTCTTGAACCACTTCATAGTTTTGCAGTATTTACTTCTCTTGGTGTTCTTTTTGCCCTTGTGCTCTCTGTAGTTTTCATTCCAGCAATGCTTCTGGTAAAGCCTTTAAGCAAAGTTGGACAGAAATCTGAAAAGATGGAACGTATTATTGCAAAAACAAAACGAAAACTCGAAAAAATTCGTGAACTTCGAGGTAAAGATTCAACCAGCGATAAGAGCGGTTCAACTTTATACAATATCTATTATTTCTTTGCAGGAACTGCACCTCGTCTTGTACTGTTTTGTGCTGTAATTGTATTGTGTTCAACTCTTGGCATTAAAAAACTTGTTATTGATACTGCTTTCATTAATTATTTCCCGGAAACAAGTAAACCTCGTCAGGATGTAAAATATGTTAATAACAGATTTGCCGGAACAGCAACTGTTTATATGCTTGTTTCTGCTCCAGAAGATAAGTCTAAGGATGAAGTTGAAACTGTTGCTAATGAGTCTGTTTCTGAAGAACTACCTGATTTTGATGATTTTGGTGCACTTACAGAGACTTCTATTGCGGATGAACTTCCTGCTTTTGATGACTTTGGCAGTCTTGAATCTGATTCTACAGAGGAAGCTTCAGGTCCTGTTGCAGATATGACAAATGTAGATGTTCTTCAGTGCCTTGAAAATCTTCAGCAATATCTTATGTACCATAATCCTGATATTGGAAAAATTGTATCATTTACAACTTTCTTAAAGAGAATGAATCAGGTAATGAATGCTCCTGCACCTGATTCCGATGCTATTTCTAGTGTTGCATATCGCGAACAGCTGAAAGATTCAATTACTTATGAAGAGTGCGTAAAACTGTTCTCTGATGCAATCGTTGAAGCTGGCGGTAGTTCTGCTACTGCAAATGGTATTGTAGAAGCTCTTGAAAAAAGATTGAACTATAACGGTGCTGCTTATTATGAAGTTCCTTATGATATTAAGAAATATCCTGTCGTTTCTAGAGATGAATTGTCTAACCTTGTTTCTCAGTACATCATGCTTCTTGGAGGTGATTCTTTAGACAGATTCGCAATTCCTAAGGGGTCATTCTCTCCAAAACAGCTTCGAGTCCAGATTCAGATTAGAAAGAACAGCACAATTTTTGTAGGAAAGGTTATTCGTGATGCGGAAGAATATGTAGCTAAATATTTCCCTGAAGGATACACTGTTGAATTTACCGGTTCTGGTCAGATGGAATATGTAATGACAAATCTTATTGTAAAAAGTCAGCTTATAAGTCTTTTACTCTCTCTTCTTAGCGTATTTATAATTATTGCAATTTCCTTCCGGTCTGTGTGGGCCGGTTTGCTTGGAACTGTTCCACTTGCATTTACTATTCTTATTAATTATATGGTGATGGGGTTTGCAGGAATAAATCTGGATTTGATAACAAGTATTATTGCTTCTGTTGCTATTGGTGTTGGTATTGATTATACAATTCACTTCCTTGAGACATTCCGAAATGAACGTCATCGTACTGATAACATGGA
Source organism: Treponema sp. (assembly GCA_017381365.1). Classification (GTDB taxonomy): domain Bacteria; phylum Spirochaetota; class Spirochaetia; order Treponematales; family Treponemataceae; genus Treponema_D. Next base: position 34,244 of record JAFOCI010000053.1, on the reverse strand, counting down.
AGAAGTTTTGAAAAACACATTCATGAAAACAGGTAGTGGAATTGTAACAAATGCTCTTGCTATTGGAATTGGATTCCTTGTACTTTGTTTCTCTCAGTTTGTTGTATTAAGATATATTGGTATTCTCGTTGCTATTGTAATGTTCTCAAGTTCAATGCTTGCGATGACAATTATTCCAAGTATCTTGCACCTTACTGATCCTAAATTTATGCGCAAAGAAATTAAATAAATATTATAGGAGTATTTTATGAAAATTAATTTAATAAAAGCAGCCTTTGCTGGTGCTGTATTTTTTGCAGGAACTTGTGCTTTTGCAATAGATGCAAAAACTGTTGTTCAGCAGGCACACGATGTAAGTAAACCTCAGTACACAATTTCACGAGTACAGATGGATCTTATCAATAAGAGTGGTGCAGTGGAAGAAAGTCGCATAATTACAGAATATGGTAAAGACATCAATGATCTTACTTCAATGGTTATGATTTTTAATACACCTGCTTCTGTAAAGGATACACGCTTTTTGCAGATTGAAAACAAAGATAAAGATGACGATAAATTCATTTATCTTCCAACATTAAAGCAGACAAGGCGTATTGCTGCAAGTGAAGGTACAAAATCATTTATGGGTACTGATGCTACTTATGATGATATGTCTTCACGAGAAGTTGAAGAAGATAATCACGAAATGGTTAATGAAAATGAAGAAAAGAATGGTTACTCATGCTGGGTTGTAAAATCTACTCCAAAAGATGAAAAATCTTCCCAGTATATGTATAGAATTAACTGGATTGATAAAAACACAAATTATCCAGTTTATTCAGAAATGTATGATAAAAAGGGTAAACTTTTAAAGACTCTTACATTAGAAAAACTTGAAAAGAAAACTGGTGAAACAGGAAAAGTTTATGATATTCCAACTCAGGAATATATGAAAAATGTTCAGACTGGACATTCTACTCGTCTTATTATTTTGCAGCTTAAGCTTGATTCTGCAGTTCCTGAAAGTGTATTTACACAGAACTTTCTTAATACAGGTAAAATAGTGAAGTAAAATTAAAAATGCAAAAAAAGGGCTGTCCCAAAAGTAATGAGTGTAGCGCTCATTGAGCCCTTCGACAGGCTCAGGAACCACTCGTCGAAATGACTGCTACACTAAATGTGGTGGTTTCGATAAACTCAACCACCGTAATGCAAACTTATTGGACAGCCCCTTTTTTCATTAATATGTTGTTTATGTAATTCAAAAATAAAAAAAGGGCTGCCCCATACTTCTAGGACAGCCCTTTTTATTTTTAATTTTTAAATATTAGTGTTTGTTCTGATATTTTTTTAACATTGCAACTGCGTTCCTTTTACCATTGTAAACAAAACCACCATTCCAATATTCAAGAGCAGCGAAAAGAGCATTTCCACCATCCTGAGCATCTGATTCTTTTGTTTTGAAGGAAACGTAATTTGCTAATTCTTCAAAGTTGTTGGCATGCAAACAAGAAAGACGCTTTCTGTTAAATTCATTCCACTTTTCGAGATCTTTAAATCCTTCGCCTTCATCTTGAACAATAATGTGAGCATGAGTTGAACTAAATGAATACCAAACAGTAACCTTCTTGTTAATATCACAATGGTTTCCATGTTTTACACCATTTTTAATAACTTCACTAATCTGCTGTTCCAAGAGGTTTAATTCTTTAATTTCAGATGGAGCAGATTGCACAATAAGTAATGTGAAATAGCGAATCTGTCTAAAATCAGAAGGAAATTCCTTTTTCAACATATTTGTTTTATCAAACAAAGGATCATTGTCATCCGAACGTAACTCTTTGATTACTTCTGTATCATCCATTTAGTACTCCTTAAAATAATAATTTAAAAAAAGATAACTTGCTACTCTTTAACCATTAAAAGAGCTTCTTCAACACTATTTGCAATTGGGAAATACCCCATAAGTTTTGTAAGTTCAATTACTTTTTTTACAGAACCATGGATGTTTGAAATAGCGAGCTTAAGATTCATTTTTTTGATTGTTGAACAGATATAAATCAACGCACCAATTCCAGAAGAGTCGATGTAGTCAACTTGTTCAAGATTAATAATAAAAACTTTTACATTTTTTTCAATCATCTTCATTACAAGTTCTTTAAGTTTATAAGAATTGTAGAGATCCATTTCTCCATTTACATCAATGATATAAACGTCTCCATTCTTTCTAATTTTAAGTTCCATAAGGTCACTCCTTATCCTTGTATTTTGACAACCAATAAACTCTGATCATCGTATTGCTGTGTATTTCCACAGAATTTTCTTATATTATCTTTAACCTTTGCTGCAATATCTTTCCCATTAAGATTGCAGTTGGTCTTAATAATCTTTGATAAACTATCGAGAGAGTATTGTACACCACTTTCATTAAGACATTCAAGTAATCCGTCGGTACAAGTTACAAGAATATCACCAGCATTAAGATTTAATTCAATATTCTTAAAGTCAGTATTCTTTTCAACACCGATTGGTTCGCAACTAACTGAAATTTTACTTATAGTTTTATCTGCTGCAGAATAGAGTAGTACAGGATTTGAACCACTTGTTGCAACCTGAGCTTTATTTGTAACGCTGTCATAATTAATGAGAGAAACGCTGGCAAAATGATCCATACTGTTTTTTTCTGAACATATTGCTTTATTTACCCATTCAAGAATTGTTGCGGAAGTCTGATTAGTGTTTGCTAAAAGTCTGAGCATTGCTCTAATCATAATCATTACAACAAGGGAATTCATTCCTTTTCCTGCAACATCTGCCATTATAAATGTAATTCGGTCTTTTCTTGAAGGAATAATATCGTAATAGTCACCGCATACATTTTCAACAGGAAGCTCGTATTTTCCAATTGAAAGCTTATTGATTGCAGGAATTTTTTCAGGAAGCATTGTTTTCTGGAACTTAGTAGCAATTTCTCCTTCTTTTGTTAATTCTGCATGTTCTGCGTATGCAAGGAAACTATTTAAAGGCTGTAAAGCAACTCCTAATCCAGAAGCCATGTTACATGCTGTCTCGAATTCTTCATCTGAGAATGGTTCTGCACCTGGTTTTCTGGAAAGACAAATTAACGAAGAAGCTTCGCCATTTTGTTTTACAGGGATAAACATAAATGGTCCGCACTTCAGGAAGTCTTCTGGTCCATTTTGATAAATTCTATGATCTTTTACAGAATCTTTGATATTTACAGGTTGTGCTTCTGAGAAAATCTGTCCAAATACATTTCCTGTAAGAGAAAAATTTGAATATCTGAAATTAGTTTCTACACGAATTGTTTTGTGTGGCAAATCTTCTGGTAATTTGTATGGCGGTGGAAATACTCCGTTTACAGATTTTACTGCAAGAATATTATCAAATTCGTCATAAACAAGAATTGCACAACCATCAGAATTTGTTTTCTCTGTGATTAATTTATTAAAATGTTCCAAAAAGGATGAAAGAGAGTCATCTTCTTTAAAAAATTGAGATGCTTTTGTAACAAGCTCGCTGTTTGCCTGAATCATAGCTTCATATTTTTTTGACTGATTCTCAAGAGCCTGTTTATCTATCTGAGCGTAATCGATATTTTGTTCCGATTCTTTTTTTGCCTTTTTTGCAGCAATTTTTTCAGGATCAGCAACAGCAAGTACAAATGCGTATGCAATAAAAATCACTACAATTATCATCGTTATAATAATTAATTGAAAGAAAACATGATTTATTGCAGAGTACAATAAGCCGCCTACAAATAATCCTATGACAGGGAAATAAATTATACTTATAGAATTAGGTCTTCTTATTTTAGCTATTAAAAGCAGAATGAATAAAATTAAACCCGCTCCAGCACTGATAAGCAATGGAGTATTGATGAACGAATCAATTGAATTCAAAATATATCTCCTTATAATTAGTTACACTATAACTCATCTTTTATTCTAGCATTGAATGTTTACGACGTCAAATTAATTTTATTTCTTTATCAGAACAAAAAGTTATTTAAATTATTTTTTAGAATTATTTTTTTGAAAGTGTTTGTGATTCTTCTTAAAATTGAAAGCTTTCGCTTGTGTTTTAAATCGTCCACAATTTCGTCAAGATTTATATCATCTCCAAATTTTTTCTTTAAATCATCATAGAATTTGATTATAAACACATAAAGATCGCTTATTGTATTTTTTCTGAAGTATCTCATTATGCGGCTTTTTACAATTGCTGTAGCAACTGGAAGATAAACTGTTTCATACCAGGATTTTATTGCTTCTTCCATAGAAATTTCTTCTGATTTTCCTTGATTGATAAAATATTTGTGAGTCAGGATATGTTCATAAATCGTGTCATATTGACCTGCTGTAGAGAAATCCAGACACCAGTATTCTGTAATGTCTCCAAAGCTTGTTTCCATGTAAAAATTGCGTTTTTCGTAATTAATAATCTGCTTTAGCATACCCTGTAATGTTCTTACTGGTGAAAGTCGGATTTCGGTTTGAAGGGAAGTTACTTCTGCATCAATGAATTCAACACCTTTTGCTTTAGCAACAGACACTCTATGATTTCCGTCTCTTACAAAGTAAAGACCGCCTAATTCATATACTTTTATAGGAGGTAAGATTATTGATTGGATCACAGCCTCGTCTATATGTTCCCATCGTTCTCTGGCGATTGAACGTTTTGGAAAAAACTGGTTGTCAAAGTCTTTGTAGCGTCCTTCACTGCCAATAATTTTATCAATAGGAACAACTTGCATGCCGATATAGGTTTCATTTTCTGTTTTTATGAGATTTTTCACAGCTTTTAATGAAATCATTGAAGCTTCTTCTGGATTAAGAAAGTGTTGTATTTCGTTAAAAAGTGCTTTATTTCTTGCTTTTATAAAATCATTTTCAGCTTCTTGTAGCATTTATTTCTCCGTTTTTACATAATTATTTATTGTTATTATATGATGTGCAAAAGCATTTATTACAGTTGTACCGTGGTATTGGGAAATTCGTTCTTCCCTCTGGTCATATAAATGTATATGTCCATGTATCATAAATTCTGGCTTAAATGTTTTTATAAACCAGTTGAAACATTTAAAACCTGTATGACACGGATCACTATGGTCATGGACATGATATGGAGTTGCATGGGTAAGTAAAATGTCAATATATCGCCCATAGCGCAGTTTGTTTAATAGCAGTCCAGGTATAAGTTTAACAAGTTTAAATTTCATTTCGTTTTCCGTGAACTGGCACAAACCATTATTGTATTTAATTGATCCAGAAACTCCTGTTAGCAATAAAGGTGTTTTTTTCTTATTATTTTTGCTAAAAGAAACTAGCTTTAATCTTAAGTTCTTAAATCCTGCATAAATAGCCCCATGATGATGATTGTGCTGATCTGTTTTATTTATGTTGTTAGACACAAAATGGGAGTTTGTTTGTGATGTAGCTGCTGGAGAACTGTTTGTTCCTGGTACATTGTGGTAATATTTATATTCCTTTAAATCATGATTTCCAAATATAAAATATGTTGGCTTATTGAACACAGAAACAATGAAATCAACGTAATCCATAGGAAGATCCCCGGCGCAAAGAATCAAATCAATATCCGGAAAATTTTTAACGGCATTTGAGTTGTAAATTAATGGGTCAATCTGATCTGAAACGCAAAGAATCTTCATTATGGAAGCCTATTTGCTTGCTTTTGAAAGCAAGTTCTGAAGTTTGTCTTTTCCAACCAGCTCAACAGGTCTGTTTTCTGCAAAGACTATTGCTGGTCTTGTAAAACCAGCACTGGCAAGAATGTATGATTTTGTGCAGTTAGAAGATTTTGCTTTGTCCAGTGTTTCCCTGACAGGAGCATCTTCCAAAGGTTCCGGGTCACGGTAGAAGCGGATGAAATACATCTGCTTTCGCATATTCATCCAGTCACCGGTTGCTGCGTCTGTTGCCATGATTTGACAACCGAATTTTTTTATTTCTGCCTGCTGTGCAGTAAGATTCATTGTTTTTGTAATTACATTTTTACAGATTTCCACAAATTCTGTGTCTGAGCAGGTTAAATAATCTTTAAGGAAATCGTTTGTCTGCAAATCCTTGTATTCCTGAAGCTTGTTTGAAACATCCCTGAATGAGCGGTTCTTATTATAAATGATTTCCCACTGTTCAATTGATTTTTCAATTTTTCTGAGTTTTTCATAGCAGGCAGCAAGAAAATATCTGGCATAAAGAGTGTCGTTGCTGGTTCCGTCTTTGTCTAGTTCGATTGCGCGCTGCAGGTCAATCTGGGCGTTGTCAAGACGGTTTGCCATCATATAGCAGGTAGCCCGTTCAATGAGGGATTTCTGCTTGAATTCGTTGTCACGCTGAGCTTTATCAAATGCTTTTACGGCTCCACCGTAATCCTTTGCGTCTTTTAAGAGTTTTCCAAGATAGTAATAGCAGGAATAAGTTTCCGGATTAAGACGGATTGCCAGGTCCAGCTCTTTTTTTGCTTCCGCAAACTGTTTTGCCTGGTAAAGAATATATCCAACCGACGAATGTGCCTTTGCGTTCTTTGGGTCAAGTGCAAGACATTTTTTGTATACGGAAAGCGCAAGATCTTTTCTGTTCTGTTTTTCGTAAATCTGACCTGTCTTGAAAAAATGGTCAGCTGTGTGAGAATCCATTTTAGTAAGGAGAAGGTACTCTCGCAGCGCGGCTTCTACCTGGTTATATTTTAAAAGAAGGGAACCATACTCTTTTCTGAATGGAATTTCCTGCAGCTGATTGTCGAAAAGCGCGTGTTCATTTACGAATTTGAATTCTATAAGGGCAAGTTCACCACGGTTGTCGGCAAGATATGCTTTTCCAAGATAATAATGAGCCAACGCATTTGAAGGATCTTTTGTAACTATCTGTTTTGCCATCTTTGCAGCAGCCTGATTTTTACCTGCTTTAAGGAGTTTCCTGACATTGTCAATTTTTTTAGGCGATGCGATTGTTTTGAATACAACGATTGATAATGAAATTACTATAGCAAGAAAAAAAGCTATTGCGATAATTACAATCATTTTTATAAACCTCTTAAAAATTAATGCACTAATTATATACGAAATTATAAAAATATTAAATGAATTTATATTTTATATTTCCGATAATATACCTATGAGCAGAAAAAATCATATTTTAATTTTAACATTTTTTGTAAGTTTTTTATGCAATGCTGTTGTTATGGCAGAAAGTGAAGGTGAAAAATTATTTAAATCAAATAATCCAGGCGCAGCTATTGAATTGCTTGAAAAAGATATAGAGAATCAGAATATTTCTTCTGATACATATAACTATCTTGGTCTGGCTTATTTTCAGATTGGTGAATACGACAAAGCTGTGGAAATTTTTGAAAAAGGTCAGAAAAATGTAACTTCCGGCAGAAAACTCTTATATTTTAATAAAGGAAATGTTGAATTTGTTCGTGGAAATTATGCAGAAGCTGAAAAATGTTTTTCAATGGCATTAACAGCTTCGCCGGATTTTTACGCAGCGCTTTTGAACAGAGCCAATGCGCGGTTAAAACAAAAAAAATATGAGGAATGCATTCAGGATTACGAAAAATACATTGAATGTCTTCCAGAAGATCCGCAGGTAGAAGAGATTGAACGTCTGCTTGGATATCTTGAAAAAGAAATGGAAGAAATCAGGCTGGAATCTGAGCGGCTTGCTGAAGAGCAGAAAAGAATTGAAGAAGAAAACAGACGGCTTCAGGAAGAACTTGCAAGGCAGGAAGAACAAAGGCTTTTAAAAGAAGCGGAAGAAGCAAGAATACTGGCAGAACAGAAAGCTGCAGAAGAAGAAAGGCGAAGAAAACTTCTGGAGGAAGTTGCAAATTCCTTGCAGCAGACAGATACAACAAATATGACTGCCGGAGCTGAAGATGTTCTGGATTATGAATATGAAAGTGAACTGGAGTAAAAAATGAGCGGTTTTAATGAAATGAAAGAAATCAGTGGTGTACGTAAGATTATAATTGCTGGATGTATTATTGCTATTCTGCTTTCTGGTGGTGGTCTGGCAGCAAAGTTTGCTTTAAAAGCAATTAAAGCGTCTGAAAAAAACAATACATTTTCATTGGTAAACTTATATTACAGTAAAGGTGAATATGACCGTGCCCTTGATAAGCTGGAATTGATTCTTATGAAAAATCCGGAAGATAAAGAAGCTCTTGAACTTATGGAAAAAATAATTGCAGCAAAAGAAAATTCAGATGATGGTAATAAAGCAAGTGGAAATGTTAATTCAAACGTTAATGTAACTTTAGATACAGACGGACTTGAGATGGCGATGAAATCTTCAATAGATTCAATGAAAAGTGAACTGGAGAAGAACAACAGGGAATTGAATCGCCAGCTGGAAGAAAGCAATCGTGAATTAAATCGTCAGATTGAAAAAAATAATGCAGAAGCAGAAAAAAACCGTAAGGTGATGGCAGACCTTATGAAAAAACAGCAGGAACAGGCTGCTGTGGAAAAAGCCCGTCAGGAAAAGATTATTGCTCAGCAGAAAGCCGCAGAAGAAGAACGTAAGCGAAAAGAAGAAGTTCAAAAAAAAGAAGCGGCAGAAAAGAAAGCTGCAGAAGAGCTGATAATGAAAAAAAATGCAGCTCTTAAAAAAGAAATTTCAGGAGTAAATGATGAAATTCAGAAAGGTAAAACTGCTTTAAATTCTGGTTCCATTGCTTCTGCTATTGAGTATTTTAAAAAGGCTGTAGAGCTGCTTCCTGTTGGAGATGGAGATTCTTCTGTTGAGCCAGCCTTTAGTGCATCAAAAAATAGTGAAATTGCAGAATTATTTTATGAAGCATCGCAGAAAGCTTCTTCTCCAGAGGATAAAAAACAGCTGGAAGAACTTGCTGTGGAATACGCAAAAAATGCAATTCAACTGGATCCTAAGGCATCTTCCAGTCAATATATACTTGGAATGGATGCTTATGCAAAAAAAGATTACAGAAGCGCATTGCAGTATCTTACAAAGGCTGTGGAAAATAACAATGGAAACTCTCATTATTACTATAATTTAGGTAGAGTTCAGTTTCAGATGAAGAAATTTACAGAAGCGAAATACTCATTTGCAACATCCTGTCAATTAGATTCAAGATATGCTCCTGCACGTTATAATCTGGGGATTACAAATAAACGTCTGAATGATACGAAAGCAGCCTTGTCAGATTTTAGAAAAGCTCACGAAATTGATAATCAGCATGAAAACGCATATTTAGAGGAAGCAAGAATTCTTGTAAAAATGAATGACAGTGCTGGTGCTATTTCTGCTTATAAAAATGTTGTAAGAATCAACAATACTAACAGAAACGCTTTGAATGAACTGGGAACCGTATATAGTAGTGAAAAAAAATATGAAGAAGCTGAAGAAGCCTTTCTTCAGTCACTTGCACTTTTGCAGTCAGGAACAGAAGATCCTTTGACTTATTACAATCTTTCAACGGTGCTTTTTAATGAAGATAAGATGACAGATGCTTTAAGTTATGCAAAAAAGGCCTATGAATCATCTGGTAGCCTTACTGATAATAGATTTCGTGCTAACATAATTTATAATTATGCATTGTTATGTGAAAAAACAGGAAATGTTGATGATGCAATTTTAAAATATGGCGAAGTTCTTAAAATTTCTCCAAAACACCTGAAAACACAGATAAATTTAGGTGCGATGTATATGAACATGAATCCTCCAGAAGCCGATGCAGCTTTGAGTCTTTTCTTGAATGCTTATGAAATTGATAAAAATAATTTTGAAGTAAATAATAATCTTGGAAGTGCTTATCTGGCCAAAGAAGATTATAAAAATGCGATTTTGTATTTTCAGAATGCACTTAAATTAGATTCTAAAAATAATGATGTGCGTTATAATCTTGCTCAGGCATTTGCTTCCGACAGACAGTATGATAATTCTATTACAACTTATAAGGAACTTTTGAAAACGAGTCCAGAAAATTATGATGGATATATAGAGCTTGCAAAAGTTTATATGGCAAAAGGTGACAATGAAACAGCTGCTAAATATCTGGAATTTGTTCAGATAAAAAAGCCTGATTTCAAAGCGAGTGTAATTAAAAGTCTTTTACAAACTATTAAATAGTGCAGTTTGCCTGTTCTTTTGCAATTATAATCAGGAATCTGTTCGGCGAACCAGAGAAAAAAGGTTTTCTCTGGTAATAGTTGTATAACAGGGACGTCCGTGTGGACAATGAGGATCAGAAAGTGATAAAGCTCCTCGTGCAATTTCTTCCGCTGCATTGTCGTCAAGGATGTATCCGTCTTTTACGGCGGCTTTGCAGGCTGTCATTGCAGCAATTGAGTAAATCAGCTGATCTGGATTGATTTTTTTGTCCAGCAGTGCATGATACAGGTCTTCTTCTGTTCCGTGCCAGCGTTCCTGCAGGGTTGTAAATTCCCAGCGGCCATTTCCTTTGTATGAACAATTAAAGCCGATTTTGCATAATTCATCCTGAATAGATTTAAGATATTGATCTTCAGCTTCTGATTCAGTATTTATTACGTATGGAATTAATAGAGTCTGGCATTTTCCCTGATTTTCCATAATTTTGTCAAAAATCATTCTTTCATGAGCAGCGTGCTTGTCAATTAAGTACAGAGTATTATTTTGTTCACAAATAAGAAAAGTTCCTAAAGCACTCCCGATAAAATGAAAATCCTGTGATATTCCAATAACTGTTTTCTGTGTTTGAGATTCAGTTTCTTTTGCAGCAAAATCAGTTTTTTCTGCATTGTGTGTTGTTTCAGTATTTTTATGCTCATTTATTTCTGTATATGCAGAAATAATTTTTTCCATTTCCGTTCTAACTTTTTCTTCAGAAAATGTTTCTTTGTGAAATTCTTTAGACGGATTTTTTTCTGTAATCAGGTTCTGATTTTGCGGCACTTGAGGAAGATTAAAAAAATCAGTTTCATTATGTTTTATTTTATATCCGTTTTCGGAAAGTTTTTGTCTTGAAGAATATCCGTTCCAGCCAGAAGAAGGGGAACTGCTGAAAAATCTGTTTCGTGCAGATGCTTCTGAAAAATCAGAAAAACTGTTTTTTTGTGTGCTGGTAATTTTTAATGCTTCTTCTGCCAGTGTTGATGGCGTAAACAGTTCATTATTTTTTTGATCTGAGTTAGTTTCTGTTTTTTTCATCGTGGAATTTGTATATTCAGAAAAAAAACTTCTTAGACAAGAGCTTATTCCGTGATGCAAAGAAGAAATATCCTTGAATCTAGCTTCTTTTTTTGCTGGATGAATATTAAAATCGACTAATGAAGGATTCATTGTAACAAAAACTGCTGCTACAGGAAAATTTCCGTTTGGAAAATATCCTGTAGAACCATATTCAACAGCCTGAACAAGAGAATATTCTTGAATTCGTCGTCCATTAACATAAATATAAATGTTCTTTTTGTTGTTTCTGTAAACTCCAGGAGAGCCTATTATTATTTTAAATGACCAGTCAGGATTTGAGTCTGGTGCCTGGCCAGAAATTTCATTGAAAAGAGAAGGTGATTCATGAAGTTCCATAGCCTGTACAAATCTGTCCGTAAGAGTTTGATTTGCTGTAAGATTTAGTTTTATTTCGCCATCCTGTACAAAACGAAATGCTTTTTCTGGCAACGGAAGCGTTTTTTCTATAAATGTGGCTTTGCACATTACACCTTCTGTTGCTGCTCGCTTTAAAAACTGTCGGCGCGCAGGAAAATTTTCAAAAAGCCCTTCTGCGCAAACAATAGTTCCTTCGGTTGGTGTTGTCGGTTCAATGATATGATCTTCTGTAATAGACGCTCTCATTTTTTTTCCACCAGAAGATATGGAAAGACGGCATACTGCTGCAATTGATGAAAGGGCTTCGCCTCGGAATCCAAGTGTCGTTAAATTGAGCAAATCTGTCTCTGTTGAAATTTTGCTTGTGGCATGAGGACGTGCGCAATTGGCCAAATCATTTTCTGTAAGGCCGCAACCGTTGTCAACGATGCGGATTTTTTCTATTCCGCCTTCGGAAATTTCAACGGTGATATTAACAGCTCCAGAATCAATTGCATTATCCATAAGTTCACGGACAATAGCATTTGGTCTGTCTATAACTTCTCCTGCAGCAATTTTTCTTGCGACTTCTGCATTTAACTGGCGAACTGGATTTTTTATACTCATTTATTGTCTGGTTCCTTGCTCAGGTGCTCCGGCTGAACCTGTATCGCTTATTCCGCTGAAAAGATTAAATTGTGGTTCTTCAGCTGAAAGTTTGTCTGGCTGGTTCATAAGCTGCTGGATTTTACCTTCAATTTTATCAATTTCATTTTCCATGCCGCGAGCCAGTTTAATACCTTCTTCAAAATCGTTTAAGGCATCTTCAAGAGAAATATTATTTCTTTTTATGTCTGCAGTAAACTGTTCCAGACGTTTTAGTTTTTCTTCAAAAGTTGGCATTTTTATAATCTCCAAAAATATTACTTGATATATTTAAAAATAAGCATGTACTGTAATTTATATTGCAGAAAATATTTAAGAAATGCTGGTAACAGTTGCAGTGATTTTTCCACTGGCAGGAACTATTTCCAGTTCGGTTCCTTCCTGAATGTTTTCTGTACTGCGGACAATTTCCCCCGAGTTTTTATTTCTTACCATACTGTAGCCACGGTTAAAAATAGTTTGTGGACTGGCATTTTCAAGAACTGTTTCGCAATTTTCAATATACTGGCGGGTATCCCGCAGCTTTTGAATGATATTTTGAAAAAGTCCCTCTTTTGCATTATCAAAACGTTGCAATAATGGTTGTTCTATGGAACGAAACTGCATTTCAAGATTTTCTGGTTTAAAGCTTTTTATCATAAGCTTTATTTTTTCAACTCTGTTCATTGAATTTTCATATAATTCGTTTGAATATTGCAGAAGAATTGTTTTTATTTCTGAAAGCTGAGGAACAACTATTTCAGCGGCTGCAGAGGGGGTTGGTGCTCGTAAATCTGCTGCATAATCGCTTAATGCCCAGTCAATTTCGTGACCAACTGCGCTGACAACTGGGATATGACTTTCTGCAATTGCACGTACAACACACTCTTCGCTGAATGGTAAAAGATCTTCCAGAGAACCGCCTCCACGACCAACTATAAGCACATCGCATAAATTAAATGCATTTGCAGTTTTTATTTGCTGGGCAATTGTGGCCGCCGCATCTGTTCCTTGAACTAAGGCAGGAAATATGTTTACAGAAATACATTTATTTCGTCTTTTTGTTATCTGTAGAATGTCTCTAAGAGCAGCACCTGTTGGACTGGTAACGATTCCAATGGTCTTTGGAAATGCAGGAAGCTTTTTCTTTTTTGTTTGATCAAAAAGTCCTTCTGCTGAAAGTTTTCGTTTTCGTTCTTCAATCATTCGCAGTATATCACCTTCACCGGCAATAGACATTTTTGAAATGATAATCTGATATTTTCCCTGTGGTCCATAAACTGAAAGTTTGCCTGTTACCTGAACTTTCATTCCGTCTTTTGGTGCAAAACTTAAAGAATAAGCGGCTCCTCTAAACATTACTGCACTAATAATTGAAGAATTGTCTTTTAAATTGAAATAAAGGTGCCCAGAAGAGTTGGGGCGGTAGTTTGAAATTTCGCCTTCAAGAGTGATAACTGGAAATCCTTCAAGAATTTCTTTTATGATTCCGTTCAATTCACTGACAGTAAAAATTTTATCAGATGGTAAAGGCATTTGTGTCATGAAATAATTTTATAGGAAACCTATGAAAATTGCAATTTTTTTACAGGTGCAATGTACAGATCAAGGTACTAAATAAAATTTGCAAAAACTTTTTAAGATATATTCTTAACTTGATTATTATTGTTGCCGATAAGAGAGTGATGAAAACTCTTGTAATTTTATACGCAGATTCCAGATCCTTACATATATTTGACCACATTTTTGATGGAAAATCTGCTTTTGAACGTTGTCTTTGTTGGGCTGACTCTTGCAAAAAATTAAGCGATAGTGAAATTGTTGTACTGGCAGATAAATCTATAGAGAGCGAATGTTATTCTGTTCTAAATAAATGTAATCAGAATGCTGAGCTTTTAGTACAGGAAAAATGGACAATTCACAATCTTTTTCAGGCTTTTGCCGAATGTACTGAAAAAACTGGTGCAGAAAACGTTATTTTTGCCTGGGCTGACCAGCCATTTTTGAATTTAGGAATTACTGAAAAAATATTAAGTGATCATATTGAATTTTCTGGTGAATACACTTTTGCAGAAGGCTATCCCGCAGGATTATGTCCTGAAGTTATAAATGCAGGTACCTGCAGAATTCTTTCGCAGCTTTCTGAATCTGTAAAAAAAGAAATTGGAAAACAAATCCTTACTCGTACAAGTGTTTTTGACTTAATAAAGTCAGATATAAATTCTTTTGAAGTGGAAACTGTTATATCAGATGTTGATTATAGACTTTTCAGAATGAATTTTAATTGCGGTACAAAAAATAATACAGAGGCTTGTAAAGAGTTGTTCAGTATGGGGGTAGAGAAAAAAAATATTGAAGAGATATCTTCAGAAGCGTCAAAAAATGTAAAAATCTTGAAAACTCTTCCCTCATATTACAATATTTCAATTACAGATTACTGTTCTCGCAGAAGCATTTATATTCCTTCTGAAATGGAAAAGGAAAATGATTCTTCGTATATGCCGTTGGAACAGTTTAAGGAATTAGTAAAAAAAATCTCTCTGTTTAGCGAAAGTGCTGTTGTAAGTTTAAGTGCCTGGGGAGAGGCTTGTGCTCATCCAAATTTTGTAGAATTTGTGAAGGCAGTGCTTTCAGAACCTGGACTTTCTGTTTTAATAGAAACTGATGGTTTGCATCTTACAGAAGATATGTGCCGTGAAATCAAAGAAAAATTAGATTCTGTTGCCGAATTGATAGACGGTGGGGAAGGACGGGAAAAAATCTATTGGATTGTAAAACTGGATGCCGCTTCAAAAGAAAAGTATATGGAAATTAATAATGGCGGCGAAGGATTTGAAAAAGCAAATAGCGCAGTAACTCTTCTTGCAAAATATTTTTCTGGTTCTGTTTATCCTCAGTTTGTACGAATGAACGAAAATGAAGACGAACTTGAAAAATTTTATAGATTCTGGAGTGATAAAAACAGTCCTTCTTGTGGAAAAGTTATTATTCAAAAGTATAGTTCCTGCTGTAAATTAATGGCAGAGCGAAAACCTGCAGATTTATCTCCATTGGAACGTAATCCCTGCTGGCATATACGTCGTGATTTAACAATACTGTCTGATGGTACGGTTTGTTTTTGCCGTGAAATGCTGCGAAAAAATTCTGTAGGCAATGTATTTTCTGATTCTCTTGAAGACTTGTGGAATAAACTTACAGATGAAGTTCAAAATCATATGAAAAATAAATATTCTGAAATGTGTGGAAAATGTGATGAATTTTATACCTTCAGCTTTTAGTGAATATCAAATAGACAGAACGATTCTCGGTGGAAAACAAATAAATCCAAATGCTGCTTTTGACATATCTGTAATTATGTTGAACACAAGCGGAAGTCATTTGCGCACCCAATATTTTGAAAGTTTATTGAACTGTGGTTTTAAGAAAATTGTCTCAGTTGAACCAGATGCAGAAAGTTATAATGTTGAAGAAAATTCACACCGTTTTCCATCTGTAAAATTTATGATACCAAGAGAAAAAACTTCTGACGGTGTGCTCATTAATATGGCAATGCTGGAACTTGATACAAAATATGTTCTTGTTTTAAGAGATTCCTTTCATATTCCTGCTGGGTTTCTTACGAGAAATTTAGCTGAATATTTAATAAATACAGATCTTTTTTGTATAGTTCCAAGACTATTAGATAACAAAGGAAATGGTATTATTACAAATTTTATTCCAGAAGCTTATCGCGGAAAATTTAAGGTAGGTATTCGTCAGGTTGTTTTAGACGGTTTGCCAACTCTTTATCCATTTAATAATATTGCGCTAATAAATAGAAATAAATTCATTCAGATGGGTGGCTACGACTATTCGATTTTAAATCCTTACTGGCAAAATCTTGATTTTTCAATCAGATCATGGTTATGGGGTGAAAAGATAGTTATGACAACAAAGTTTCAATTAGCCTATGCAGAGGATGTACCAATAGAAGAGTCTGTTCCCGATTTTTCTTACTTAAGATTCTATCTTAAAAATTTACTTCCAAGATTTAAAGAAGATCACGGACATATTTCACGTTTTTCGTTTCCGCTTTTTTTCGTTAAATCATCCTGTGGAATTTTTGAAGCACTTTCACAATTTAAGTTTGCAAAAATATGGGTAGAAAAGAATCAATATAGATTTAAGAGAGATATCCAATATCTTATAGAAAATTGGGCGGAGTTAAAATGATTGGACAAAAAAAATTAGCGATTATCATTCAGTGCAGATTATCTTCGACTCGATTACCTGGAAAAGCTCTTAAAAATCTTGGTGGAAAAAGTGTTTTTGAATGGACACTTGATGCTATGAAAATGGTTAAGGCAGATTCATACATGGTTGCTACAGATGATGCCTCTTATAGCGAGCTTTCTCCATTAGCACAAAAACACGGATGGGAAATAATGGCAGGGCCTCTTGATGATGTTTTGGAACGTTACTGCATTGCAATCAAAAAAACAGGATGCAAAGCAGTGCTTCGGGCAACTGCGGATAATCCATTTTTATTTTATGAAGCGGCTCAATCTCTTGTTGAAGAATTTTACAGGCAGGAAAAAATTGCTCATTGTGACTATATGACATGGACAGGTCTTCCTCATGGTTGTGGAGTAGAAATTTTCTGGTCAGATTCACTTTTAAAGGCAAAAGAATTAACTGCAGATTCTTATGATCATGAACATGTAGGTCCTGCTATATATAATCACAAAGATAGATTTACATCTCTTTTTTACAAGGCTCCTTCAAGATTTTACTATCCTGATTTTAGAACTACGATTGATACTCCGGCGGATTATCGCCGGGCTCTTGCCATTGTGAATAAACTTTCAGAAGGAAAAGCTCCTTCAGAACCGTATACAACAGAACAGATATTAAGCGCCGTAAAAGATGAAAATATTCACGACACAATTCTGTTTTATCCATGTACAAAAAAAGGCTGCGGAACAGGTCATTTACGTAGATGTCTGGGAGCAGCAATTGAAACAGGTGGTTTTGTATACATTTCGGATCAATCTGATTTATCAGAAAAGGATGAAATTATAAAATATTACCTTGAACATGGCTTAAAAGAGTATCAAATAGTAAACAAGTTTCCCGAAAAAAACGAATATGCACTTATAGTAGATGATGGTTTTTGTACAGAAAAGGAAATTATTGAAAAACTTAGTCAGGCGGCTTGTCTTTGCGCAATAGATGAAGGCAGTGAATATACAAAATATTGTGATTTTCTGTTTGATGTTTTGCCATCATATAAACTTGATCGTCCTGCAAATATTGCAGACCCTTCATTTATTGATAAACCAAACAATATAAGAACCGAAAAGGTTTCTGAAATAAAAAATGTTCTGATTTCTCTTGGGGGGGAAGATCCTGCAGGATTAACTTTACCAGCTGAAAAATATTTTTCTGGAACAGGTAGAAAAGTAAAGACTGTTACCGCTTCTAATCCGGTTCCAAATTTAAAAGAACATCTTGCAGAATACGATTTAGTTGTAACTCATTACGGTTTTACCGCCTTCGAAGCCGTTGCAGCAGGAACAGCTGTTGTGCTTCTTGCAACAACAAAGCTTCACGAAAATCTGGCAAAAAAATATGGCTTTGTGTGTTTGAACCATTCTGACCTGGAAAATGAAAAATGTGATTCTCTTCTTGCAAAAAAAGATAAATTGTTTCCAGTTATCAATAATAATTTGAACAGATCACTTTCAGAAAAAATAAAGGAAATTTCACACGGGAAAAGATATGTTTGTCCAGTATGTGAAGAACATTCCCCTGATAATCCTATAATTGCAAGAACAGAACACAGGACTTTCAGAAGATGTAAAAAATGTTCAATGATTTATATTTCATGGAACAGCTTAAAAAATAAAAAATATGAAAAAGAATATTTTTCTGAAGAATACAAGAAGCAGTACGGTAAAACTTATCTGGAAGATTTTGACTCAATAAAAGAAACTTGTTACAGAAGATTGAATGAAATAAACAATGTATTGAGAGTTCCCAATCGTTCAAATCCAAAAATTCTTGATATTGGTTGTGCATTTGGCCCGTTTTTAGCGGCAGCCAGTGAAAAAGGCTGGCTTCCGTATGGAACCGATATCTCTGAAACAGCAATTGAATACGTTCGCTCTGAGCTTCTTTTTCCTGCAGTACAATCGGAATTCCCCGAATTTGATTCTGCAAAAGAATTTGGAATTAATCTCTTTGACTCAGTAACTATGTGGTACGTGATTGAGCATTTTTCAAATTTGAAAAGTATTCTGGAAAAAGTCTCATCTCTTTTAAAAACTGGCGGTATATTCGCATTTTCAACTCCATCAGCAGAAGGGGTTTCTGGCAAAAAAAATACTTCTGATTTTTTTAAAAATAGTCCGTCAGATCATTATACTATATGGGAACCTTCAAAAACTGCAAAAATATTAAAACAATTTGGTTTTGAAGTTGTAAAAATTGTTTCAACAGGTCATCATCCGGAACGTTTTCCAAAGAATAAAAACAAGGATATGTCAAAGAATGATTTACTCTACAAATATTACAGCACTTTAAGTCATTTTATGAAGCTTGGTGATACTTTTGAAGTTTATTGCAGAAAAACAGGAAAATAATAATGAATCAGCAGTCAGTTTTAATTTTAGGTGCCGGTTTAATGCAAAAACCAGCAATTATTTCAGCAAAAAATGCTGGTTTTTACACTTATGTGATAGATGCAAATCCTGCAGCAGAAAGTGTAGTGTATGCCGATGAATTTAAGAAGATTGATTTAAAAAATAAAGAAGAAATCTTCGAATTTGCAAAAGTTTTAAAAGATAAATTTAATTTAGCTGGAATTTTTACTGCTGGAACAGATTTTTCTGCTAGTGTTTCTTATGCAGCAGAAAAATTAGGTTTTCCAGCACACAGTTATGAATCAGCGTTAAATGCTAGTTTAAAACCGAGAATGCGTGACTGTTTTAATTCTGCCTGCGTTCCTTCTCCAAAATTTTTCAGTCTTATTGGCAAAGATGTTACAGAAAAAAAATTAAGATTTATAACAGATTCTCTAGGCTTTCCTTGTGTTGTAAAACCTGCAGATAATATGGGTGCCCGAGGCTGCAGAATGATTAGAGATTTTTCAGAAGCAGTAACTTCTGTAGCAGCTGCAGCAGAAAATTCCCGCTCTGACACAGTAATCATCGAAGAGTATATGGAAGGACCAGAATTTTCAATTGATGCCCTGGTTTATGAAGGTTCTCTTACAATAACAGGTTTTGCAGACCGTCATATTTATTACCCTCCGTATTTCATAGAAACTGGCCATACAATGCCAACTGTGATTGAGGAGGAAAAAAAACTTGAGCTGATTGCCTGTTTTGCAAAAGGTGTAAAAGCACTTGGATTAACCTGTGGAGCCGCAAAGGCAGATATCAAATATACATCAAAAGGTCCCCAGATTGGAGAAATTGCAGCTCGCCTGTCAGGTGGATATATGTCTGGATGGACTTTTCCATATTCTTCTGACTGCAATCTTACTGAACAGGCATTGTTGATTGCAACTGGAAAAAAACCAGAATATATTTTAAAAAACAGAGTTAAACTTCCTGTAGAAAACGGTACATTTGAAATTTTTCAGATAACTTCTGAAAAGGTTAGTGCAGAACGGGCATGGATTTCAATTCCTGGAAAAATAAAAGCCATAGAAGGTCTTGAACAGGCAAAAAAAACAGAAGGAGTAATGAACGTATTTCCAAGACCTGTAAAAACAGGGGATTCTATAGATTTTCCCCGCAACAATGTGCAAAAGTGTGGAAATGTAATTTCAATGTGCACAAATTATGAAGAAGCGGTTGCTGCAAGCGAAAAAGCCTGTTCAAAAATTGTTATTAGACTTGAACCTGAAAACAAAGATACAGAAAAATTTCTTGCTGGTATTAGTGCCGCTGACGAAAAAGGTTTTCCGCCAGCAGCATTTTCGTTATGGAATCATATTGATGATTATAATTTAGACGGGGTAATAAAAGAAAATCAGTCAGTTCTTGAAAATTTACCTGTTGATTTTTATGAAGTTCTATCAAAAACAGAAAAAAGCTGGAATTATCTTACTGCGCTGGAAACTGCCCGTCGTTTTGATTTTCTGATTCCAGTGCATCCTGAGCTTGATAGAAGAAAATTCTGGTCTGCTTTGCTAAAAGGGGGCATACAGGCTGCAATTTATATTTCAGATTCAATTTAAAATACCGAAGATAAAAGTATGAAAAAATCTATTTTTGTACTTTTATCTTTTATTATTTTATCTGCATTCAATATTTTTGCGTCAGAAAATAACAAAATTCTTATAGATCAGACAGCAGATTTGGGAATGACTTTTTACTGGGATACGCTTTCATCTAGTGGCATTCTTGAAAAAAACGGTCATCAGATTACTTTTAGAATTGATGATCCACTTATTGTTCTTGATAATTCTGCAATGTCTATTACAGATGCACCTACTATGGAAGATGGTATAATAAAAGTTTCTGGTGATTTTCTTAGTACAGCAGAACAGTATTTTAAAGATCGTGAAGAAGGAAATGGTTTTAAGATTGGAGCTATTCTTATTGATCCAGGTCATGGCGGAAAAGATCCTGGTGCTTCAGGAACAATAAAAGTTGATGGCAAACAGGTGAAGGTACAGGAAAAGGATGTTGTGCTTAATATCGGAAATCTGCTATGTAGTAAACTCAAATCAAATTACCCGGATAAGCAGATTCTTATGACTCGTTCAACAGATAAATTCCTTCAGCTGAATGAAAGAACAGAAATTGCAAACAACGTAAAGTTAGGTCCTAATGAAGCCATAATTTATGTTTCTATTCATGCTAATGCTTCTTTAGATAAAAAATCCAGCGGATATGAAGTCTGGTATCTTTCTCCAGGGTATAGAAGAACTGTTCTTGATAAAAATTCTACAGAAGAAGATAAATCTCTTTTTTCAATTCTTAATTCAATGATGGAAGAAGAATATACAACTGAAAGTATTTTAATTGCAAAATTCATCATGGATGGACTTGAAGCTCAAATAGGAAAAGATTCAAAAGCAAGAGGAATTAAAGCAGAAGAGTGGTTTGTTGTAAGAAATTCTAAAATGCCAAGTGTGCTTATTGAAGTAGGTTTTGTTACTAATGAAAAAGAAGCTGCAAACTTAAACAGCAAAGCTTACTTGCAAAGAACTGCTGCAGGGATATATAATGGCATAAGCGCTTTTGTAACACATTTTGAGCGTTCAAGAGGATTTACAACTAAAAATGATTGAAAAAATACCGGAATTTAAAAGAACATCATGGATAATATTTTGTGCCTGTTCGCTGATATTCTTATTATCTTTGTTTTTCTGGATTTTGAATTTTCCTGGAATAAGAAGATGCTTTATTTATAAATCGTCAAATTCCGATGTTCTAAAAATAGAAAATCGTTTTGAAAGTATATTCCCTGTTTCCGGGAAAATAAACAATTATATTGATGAACTTTTGACTGGACCTATATCAGAGCATTGTTGTCCTGTTTTTGCAAAAGGTACAAGGTTAAAAAACTGTTATTTACGTGACTCAAAGTTATATGTAAATCTTTCTGCAGACGTGTTAAAAGCTGATGCATATAACACTGATTTCAGGGAACAAATTGATCTTTTAAAGAGGAATATATTTAATAATTTCAAAAATATAAAGGAAATAGAAGTTTTTTTTGATGGAAAACTTCCTTTTGAATATTTAAATATTTATAAAAATGAAAATCTAAACTCTTAAAAATCGTTGACAAAACATATTTCTTAAACGATAATAGCAATATACAAGGCTACATCGAATTTATAAAAGGAGCTTCTAGTATGAAGAGGACTTTTTCAATCTTGGCAGCTGCTATGCTGCTCGCTGGTGCCAGTGCTTTTGCAGAACAGGCTACTGTCATCGACTTTACATTACTCAAGGCTGACTGCTGTGCAAACGACAATGGTGAGCCAATGGAAAACAGCCGCACTGTAATGGATTTTTCAACAGCTGCCGGTGCTACTTTTACTGAAGATCAGAAAGAACTGATGAAAACATCATTGGCTCTTCCTCAGTGGGAAGTAAGCTTGAATTCTTCTGCTCGTACAGTACAGAGCTTAAGTCTTTCAACTGTTGTTGCTGCACCTGTAAAAGAAGATGCAAATGTTCCATTTGCAGGTTCTGTTGTAATGGGTGTTCGTGTTAATTTCCCAGAATGGAATTCAAATGCTTACGCATATGTAAGACCACCATTCGAAATTCCTGCTTATGAACCACTTTCTTCAGCTGATGAAAATGGTGAACGTCAGGAACCAACTGATGAAGAAAAGGCTAGTGGAAAGACTCTTTTCGAAGGTGGTTATGGTGTTGTAAAAAATGTTGGAACTGTAAAATCAATTAAAGTAACAACAATGGGAATGAATTATCCAGAAGGACTTTATGTACTTCTCAAGGATACAGACGGTGTTGAACGTCGTTATTTCATGGGTTATCTTGGTTTTGATGGTTGGAAAGAACTTGTTTGGAACAACCCACAGTACATCACTGAAATCCGTAACCGCGAAATCCGTATTTACCCAATTTATCCACGTGGACTTCCATTTGTAAAGTTTACTGGTTTCCAGATTACACGTGATGCATCTAATATCGGTGGCGATTACATCGGTTACTTTAAAGATGTTTCAATTATTTATGACAAAGCTTTGCTTACATCTGACCGTGATATTGCTGATGAAGATCTTTGGGGAATCATCAACAAGAAAGAATCTGCTCGTCAGGCAGGTGAAATGGAAAGATTCGGTAACAAACAGGTTAACCGCTTCCTTGAAAGTGCAAAGAAAGCTACAGAAGATAAATTTACTTCAAGCTTGAATGCTGATTCTGCATCTAATGCTCAGTCAACTGGCGATAGCTCAGCTACTGCTGCTGAGTAATTTCAGATAGAAATTATTATGAAGGTTCTTCTTTTGAAGGACCTTTTTTTATCTATACGGAGGGTTGAATACTCCGGCCTTTAGGTCGTATAACGGGTATGAAATCCGACTGCGATATCTGATTAGAACGAAGGGGCTGTCCAATAAGTTTACATTACGGTGGTTGAGTTTATCGAAACCACCACATTTAGTGTAACAGTCATTTCGACGAGTGGTTCCTGAGTCCTTCGACAGGCTCAGGAACCACCTGTCGAAGGGCTCAATGAGCGCTACACTCATTACTTTTGGGACAGCCCCTTCGTTCATTTGTGCAGGTACTTAATCATTTTAAATAATTAATTTGTGTATTTAAGAAAATTGTCATAAAATATAAGTATGTCAGAAAATAAAGCGAATAATAATTTTTTTTCAAAAATACCTGCAAGAGTCAGCATAAAAAAAACTTATGAATCCTATATAGATATTCTTGAAGAAATTATGGTGGCAATACGCCTTAAATTAACAAATAATTTAAAACTTTCATCCCAACCCACTTATAAATCAAGAATAAAAAGCTTTAATAGTTATTACAAAAAAGTATTAAGACAGCATCCAGAAGAGGCTGCTACTTCAAATTCTCTCGTATGTCTTACAGATATGATGGGAATCAGGATTATATGTACATTTCTGGAAGATATTGAAATTGTACTTGCTCAAATTAAGGAAATGTTTGATATTTACGAAATTGAAGTAAAAGGCGCTCAACAAAGTTTTAAGGAATTTGGGTATGAGTCTGTCCATGTTCTTGTAAAAATTCCAGAAGATTGTGTTCCAGAAAATCTTCCGGAAGACAAAAAATTACCGGATGAACTTGTGTGTGAAATTCAAATCAGAACAATTTTACAGGATGCCTGGGCAGAAGTTGAACATGAACTTATTTATAAAACTGAATTTACTCCATTTGATATGCCGTTAAGACGTAAACTTGCATCTATGAATGCTTCTTTAAGTTTGGCGGATATTATATTTCAAGAAATTCGTGATTATCAAAAGAATTTGCAGTCAGAAATGACAATGCGGCGTCGTTCATTTTATGAAAAAGCTGATGAATTAACTATAAACGAAAAGTCTGAGCGAAAGAATGAATTATTTGAAAAAATTAATCCTTATGTACAGGGAACAATTGATGAACTTTTGCTTCAGGCTATTAAAGCTCATAATGCCGGGGATTTGGATAATGCAATACTTATTTATACAAAAATTATTGAATCAAAACCTGCACCTAATAATATTGTTCTTTCTGTAATACACAAACACCGGGGAATGGCTCATTTTTCAAAGAATGATTATGAAAATGCGCTTGTCGATTTTAGATTGTCATTTGAATATGATAATAAATCTTTCCGTTCTATATATTATGAAGGAATTGTTTATTCTATTCAGAAGCAATATGAAAAAGCTGTTGAATGTTTTACAAAATCTCTTGAAATTAATGAATATCAATCTCATACGTTCTATAGACGAGCTCTTGCATATTATGAATTACAGGAATATGAAAATTCCATGAATGATACAATTGCTGCTCAAAAGCTTGGTCTGGAAGAACCTGGACTGGAAGCTCTTCATTCAAAGTTGATTGAAAAATTTGATATGAATATGTAATTAATTTTTATTAATACTAGTATATAAATGCTTGACGAAGTTTTATGGATTTGATATATTACTTGTATATTAAGTCTCCTTCGTCTAGTGGTTAGGACATCGGGTTTTCATCCCGACAACAGCAGTTCAATTCTGCTAGGAGATGTATAAAGCCTACATACAAAAAAAGTATGCAGGCTTTTTTTTTGTTATGAAAACTGAAAAATATTTTTTACCAGAAGTAATTGAAATAATTAAAAAAAAGATTGATGATTCTCATGGAAATGAAGTTTTTTTTGCAGGAGAAATAAATTCTTCTGGTATTGTTGTTTCTGTTTTTGACGCCGCACATGGTAATGAAAAGTCTGTTCCTGTTAATTTTAGTGAAGCTAGAAAATGTTCTGTTTTAATACACAATCATCCAAGTGGTAATCTTGTTCCTTCAGATGCTGATATTGGAGTTGCCAGTAAGGCAAGTGAAAGGGGGCAGGGATTTTACATCATAAACAATGATTGCTCTGATATTTATGTGGTTGTTGAGCCGGTAAAACCAAAAGTTTTGAAATTGCTGGATTCTATGGAGCTTGGTAATTATCTGGCAGATGGTGGTCCTCTTTCAGAAATTTCAGAAAATTTTGAAGAAAGACCTGTTCAGATAGAACTGTTAAAAGCGATTTCGGAATGTCTTAACAGAAATTCTATTGGCGTTTTTGAAGCAGGTACTGGAGTTGGAAAATCGTTTGCATACTTAATTCCTTCAATTGTATGGGCTTTACAAAATCAAGAAAGAATTGTTATTTCTACGGGAACTATAAATCTTCAGCAGCAATTATGTGAAAAGGATATTCCTTCTGCTCAAAAAATCATTGGGAAGCCTGTAAAATTTATTTTGATGAAGGGACGTCAAAATTATATTTGCAGACGGCGATTTGAAGATGTAATTGCACAGAGAGAATTGTTTGATGATGACAATGACGTTCTTGATAAAATTTCTGAATGGGTTAAATCAACTGATTCTGGAAGCAGAAGTGATCTTGCTTTTATGCCGTCTGAGGCTATCTGGTCACGAATAAATTCTGAAAGTGATGCTTGTCTTGGAATGAGATGTCCTTATCATTCTGAATGTTTTGTTATGAAAGTTAGAAAAGAAGCTGCAGGGGCAAATATTCTGGTAGTAAATCATCATCTTTTATTTGCTGATATTGAATCCAGAATGCATGGCGCTGGTTACGACGATACCGCTGTTCTGCCTCCTTATAAAAGAATAATTTTTGATGAAGCTCACGGAATTGAGGCTGCGGCAACCAGTTTTTTTAGTGAAAATCTAAATCGATTTAAAATAACAAAACAGATAAATCAGCTTTACAGAAGACGAAAAAATTCGGACAGCGGATTTCTTTGTACTTTAGCAGTTCTCTCGTCTAATGAAGATCAGGCAGTGTCTGCCTATGAGGTTGTAAATAGAATTAAAAATGATATTTCCAGTCTTGAAATAGCTGCAATTGACTTGCTTCAGAATGAATATAATATGCGGCTTTTTGAAGGAACTGTGAGAGCTTTTAGTCCTGTTTTGTCTTTGTGTAAAACTTTATCTGATGATTTGGGAAGATTTACTGGTCTTTGCAGGGAAGTTATGGACGGAGTGGAGGATGATGATAAGGATATTCCTGCTTATTATGAAACTAAAATTTTAGTGCGGCGGCTGGAAGATTTGGTTGTTCTTCTTCGTGATTTTTGCGTTTGGGATGAAAAAAAAGATAAGGTTTTCTGGATTTCTAAAAAAATGCTTCCAAGAGAGCTTGTAAAAGATGGAGGGGATGCAGTTTATATAAATTTTACTGAAACCCCTTTGGATATTTCTTCTCTTATGAATCAGGGCGTTTATGAACCTATGGAATCAGTAGTTTGTACCTCTGCAACATTAAAAGCGGGAAGGGACTTTTCTTACTGGATGAAAAGAGCTGGTGTTTTTTTTACAGATACGAATCGGGTAATGACAGGAGAATATCCGTCACCGTTTCCTTATAAAAAAAATATGCTTTTTGCAGTTCCTAGTGATGCCCCTTTACCAGAAGATGGTTTTAATTTTCAGCAATGGATTGAAGCAGCTATAATAAAACTCATTGAAGCTGCGGAAGGAAGAAGTCTTGTTCTTTTTACTGCCTATGAATCTTTGAAAAGCGCGTATAGCAGAGCTCAGGTATCATTTAGAAATAGTGATATTACTGTTTTGCGACAAGGAATGGATGATAATTCCCGTTTACTTGATTTGTTCAGGAACGATGTTAAGAGTGTTCTTTTTGCAACTGATTCTTTCTGGCAAGGCGTTGATGTTCCTGGAGAAGCTTTAAGTCAGGTGATTATTGTAAAATTTCCTTTTACAGTTCCTAATGATCCGGTTTTTACGGCACGGGCAGAAGCTATATCTAAACGGGGTGGCAGTTCGTTTATGGAATTGAGCGTACCAGAAGCTGTTATAAAATTCAGACAGGGAGTAGGCCGTTTAATGAGAAGGGGTTCTGATAAAGGTTCTGTTGTTGTATTAGACAGACGAATTTATGAAAAACGTTATGGAGTATTTTTTTTAAGTTCAGTTCCTGAGTGTAAACGAATTTATGAGCCCTTGGAAAATATCTGCAATCATATTTCTGAATTTATCTTTGGTTAAAGAATTGTTGACACCTGTTTTTTTTAAATATAAAATTGGTATTATTTTGAAACCGCATATAAATAATTTTAAACAGAATTTAATGTTCTTATAAATATTTATATGTCTTGCTGGAGTCATATTTTGAATAGTATTATTGCTGTTGCGTGTCTTTTTGCTGCTGTTATTCCTGCTGCTTTTTTGAATATTATTGCATATCCCATTAGTAGAACTTGGAGTAAATCAATTTCTCAATATATCGTAAAGGTTCTTGCTCCAAGAGTTTTTGCAATATTAAATAAATATATGGAATTTCATTTTTTTGGCTACGATGAGTCAAAGAAAGATTTGCCTCCTCAGTTTATTTTAATATCTAATCATCAGAGTCTATTTGATATTCCATGTTATATGAATTTTCTACGTGAAAAAGAAGTTCGGTTTGTTGCAAAAGATAATTTAAGCCGTCATATTCCATTAGTTTCTGAAATGTTACGAGTTCAGGAGCACTGTATGGTTCCAAGACGTGGCAGTCCAATGCAGGCTATGAAAGTTATTGAAAGTTTTGGTCATCGTGTAATAAAAAATAATCAAATTCCAATTCTTTTTCCAGAGGGAACTAGAACAAGAGATGGAAATGTTGGAAAATTTTATTCTGCCGGTTTTAGAAAATTAAATGAATCAACTGGTTTACCTATAGTTGCCTGTGCATTGGATGGTGGCTGGGAAATTCGTGATATTAAAAAGATAATGACTAAACTAAAAAATGGTTCGTATAGAGTAAAAGTTCTAAAAATTTATGAAACACCTAAAACAAAGGAAGATGAAGTTTTTATTCTTGATGAAAGTAGAAAACTTATTCAAAATCAGATTGATGAATGGCGAAAATTACCTTCATCACAAAGATAAAAGATGTTATGACCTTTGATATGGTTGTTTTTAAGGTCGTCCATATCAAATGTCTTTTTTTGTAAAAGAGCATAAAAAAGGGGCTGTCCAATAAGTTTGCATTACGGTGGTTGAGTTTATCGAAACCACCACATTTAGTGTAGCAGTCATTTCGACGAACTCAATGAGCGCTACACTTATTACTTTTGGAACAGCCCCTTTTATTGAATAAGACAAAGATTATTTAAAATCCTTTGGACGTCTTTCTGTGCGTTTGCATTTTGAGCATTCAGCAACGTTCTTGAGCTTTCCTGCTTCATACAATGTTTTCATAACTATTTCACCGCCACAATCTGGACATGCGAATTTCTGTGTTGCAACAGTAGTACGAGAGTTTTTACTTGCTCCGGCCATGGTGTTCCTCCATAAAAAAAATAATACGTATTACCTAAATAATATAACGATTATAAAATCCTTAGTCAATTATTGAATGGGATAAAAATTAAAAACAAAGAATGATAATTATTCTTGTAATTGACAAAAAATAATGGCTTCATTAATATATTGTAAGTTAACTTTTTTTTGGGGGTCCCCTTTGGCTACTAAGAAAACATCTGCAGAAAAGCGTTATGCACAGAGTGAAGTTAGAAGACTTCATAACAAGGCTATTAAAAGCACTTGTAAGACATATGCAAAACAGTTTGTAGAAGCTGTTCATGCAAAAGATCAGGCTCTTGCAGAAGCTAAGCTTAAGACACTTGTAAGTGAACTTGATTCAGCTCGCAGCAAGGGTGTTTTGACTAGAAACGCTGTTTCTCGCAAGAAGTCAAGAATGATGAAACTTTATAACGTTTCATTTGCTGCTGATGCAGCTAAATAACTTAATTTAAGTTATGGTTAAAAATCCAGTTGATAATTCAGCTGGATTTTTTTAACTTTAAATGAGTTTTAATAAGGGCGTGAAAAAATACATCTGTGTAATATTTTTCACTGAAGTTTGTTCTTGCGTTGCGATTCCTGATTTCAGGTGTTCACCGTCCTGCCTTGCTGCTGGCAAAGATTTTTTATTGGTTGGGATGGGTAAATATTCTGACTTTCTGGTCGTATAAAGGCAAAAAAAAATCGACTGCAATATCTTATGAGAACTAAGAATATTCCCATGCTTCTGTCGGGAGTATCATTCATTGGAGGTTTTAGATGGCTTCTGGTAAAGTAACAAAAAATGATTTGGTAGATGCTATATATTTTAAATCTAATTGTGAAAAATATCTTGTTCAGGACATTGTTGAAAAGTTGCTGAAAGAAATAAAAAAATCTTTAGAAAATGGATCAACTATTGAGCTGCGTGGTTTTGGAACATTTGAGCCTCGTTTACGTAAAGGTCGGGAAAAAGCTCATAATCCAAAGACTGGTGAAATTCTTTCTGTGGCTCCTCATTATGTAGCTGCTTTTAGAGCTGGACAAGACTTGAAGAAAGCGTTGTGGAATTTAGATAAAAGTGAAGGATCTGAATAAGCTTGCTTAATTTTATTAAAAGTCGAAATTTATATATTGCTTTTCTTTTTGTTACAGCTTGTTTATTTTTTGGACTTTCGAATTGTTTTACGGGCTGGTTTTTGTTCTTACCTGTTTTTCTTATAATTGATGAATTTCGATTAAGATTTGTCTGGATAGCAGGCGGTTTATACGGTATTTTTTCTTATTTTTTTTATGCAACCTGGCTTTATACATTTTCAAAAACAGCAATGGCAGGTGTTTCTGTCTTATATTTTTTTTATTGGTCAATTTTGTTTGTTCTTTTAAAAATCATCAGATGCTATTTTAGTAAAATTCAATTAATTCTTGAAATTGTACTAATTTTATGCTTTGAAATTATAAAAGCTTCTGGATTTATTGGATTTAGTTATGGTGTTTGTGGTTATACACAGTATCAGAATTTATATTTAATTCAGATTTCGGATATTCTTTCAGTTTATTCAGTTTCTTTTATTTTAATCTTTTGTTCTGCATTATCAGCGGAATGCTTTGGAAAAGAGTGGCGAAATAAAATTCAAAAAAATAAGTGGTGGATTATCATATTCTTTGCATTGATAATTGTTTATTATGTTTATGGATTTATTAAAATTGAATATTGCAAAAAAATTGAAAATAAAAGCGAAAAACTTACTGTGGCTGCCATTCAGAATAATTCCGATCCATGGAAATCAGGATTCAATAATTATAAAAAAACAGTAAACCGGTTGATGATTCTGACAGACAAAGCTTTGAACGAATGTGATTCAGTTGATTTTGTTGTATGGCCTGAAACAGCTGTTGTACCGTCAATACTTAAGCATTATGAAGGAAATGATGAAAGGCGCAGGGAATTGGTAAACTCAATTCTGAATTATATAGATTCAAAAAAACAGGTTTTTCTTATTGGGAATTTTAATTCCGCTGGCAATAAGGATTATAACAGTGCTTTTGTTTTTATTCCTAAAAAAAATGTTTTACCGCCCAAACCATATCATTATGAAAAACAACATTTGGTTCCATTTACAGAGTATTTTCCGTATAAAAATACATTTCCCTGGATTTATGAACTTCTATTAAAGGGGGATACGCATCTGTGGGAACCCGGAAAAGATTCTGTGGTTTTTGATGTAAATGGATTTAAATTTTCTGCTCCAATTTGCTTTGAAGATAATTTTACTGGGCTGAACAGAACTTTTGTAAAGAAAGGTGCTTCTGCTTTCTTTTCTTTGAGTAATGATGCGTGGTCAAAAAGTAAAAAATGTCAGATTCAGCATCTTAAAATGGGCGTGTTCAGAAGCGTGGAAAATCATATACCTTCCGTTCGTTGTACGGTAAGTGGAGAAACTTGCATAATCAATTCCTATGGTAGAATTGAAGCAAGATTAAAGCCCTTTGAAGAAAATATATTGATTGGAAAAATCAGTAAACTTGCCATGTAAAAAAAAATAATATAGAATAAACTTATGTCAGATGAAGCAACAAAAGAAATTGTAAAAACAACTAAAGATGATGAAAAAAGAACTTTGACAGTTTTTGGATTAGAGACAGAATTTGATGGAGTTCTGGAATTTAGTGATGACCTTGTTATAACTGGAAAATATAATGGACGAATTAAGGCTTCTGGTAATCTTGAAATTGCAAAGGATTCAATTTGTACAGTTGAAAAAATTTCTGCAAATTCAATTGTTATTTCTGGAACAGTCACAGGTAATTTAGAAGCTGCGGAAAGAGTTGAAATTTGTAGTGGCGGTGTTGTGACGGGTGATATTACAACAGCCAGGTTAAGAATTGAAAATAATGTTGAATTTGAAGGTCAGATTACTATGCTGGATAAAATTCCAGAAGAAAATCTTTTTGCTTCTGCAAGTGCTGAGTACAAGCAGGCTATTGTTTTACGTACGGATATCATTGAATAAATCTTTTTATTAATTGATTGACATATTGCAATAAAAATTGTATTACTAAGAAATCCAACTTTTTAATAATTTTTCAAAAATTTTCTTTTCTAAATATATAATCTATTATAATTTATGGAGTTTTTATGGCCTTTAGCAGACGGCGAAAAGCCGAAGAAGGTGCAGAAGAACAGGCACAGACAGAAAACATTCAGAATCAATTAGATTTTGAATCTCAGCCAGAGTCTTACGAAGCATCTGAATCTATTTCTGGAGACAACGAAGATTTTTCTACTCAGGAACAGAATTATCAGCCTGAAAGTTCAGAACAGAATGAAACAAAAGCTGAAGAA
Source organism: Treponema sp. (assembly GCA_017381365.1). Lineage (GTDB taxonomy): Bacteria > Spirochaetota > Spirochaetia > Treponematales > Treponemataceae > Treponema_D. Next base: position 2,181 of record JAFOCI010000053.1, on the reverse strand, counting down.
GCAACAGAATCAGAGGAAAGTTCTCAGGGCACGGATAGTGACGAGCCTAAAAAAGTTCGTATTGTTCGAGCAAAGAGAAAAGTTTCTGTAAAAGTTCAGACTAATAACGAGGAAAGTCAAAATCAGGAACAGCAGAATGATGGTGAGAATGGTCACCAGAATAACCGCTGGAATAATCGCAATATCAACAATAATAATCGTCGGCCTATGAATAATAGAAGAGGCGGTTTTCATTCAGATATGCCGGTTCCTACTGGTGCTGTTGATCCTTCTGTAATGCAGCCAAGCGGAGAAGGAACAGATGATAACGCAAATAAGCCGCGTCTTTTAATCAATGATCTTACAGCAATGGGTATGCACGAACTTCGTGATCTTGCAGCAAAATATGGGTTTAATCCGGATGATCTTGCTCCGATGAAGAAGCAGGAACTTATTTTTGTAATTCTCAAGGCTCATTCTGAACACGGCGGACTTATTTTTGCTTCTGGTGCTCTTGAAATTTTGCCGGATGGCTATGGGTTTCTTCGTTCTCCACAGAACAGTTATCTTCCAGGTCCAGATGATATTTATATTTCTCCAAGCCAGATTCGACTTTTTAATCTTAAAACTGGTGATACAGTTTACGGACAGACTCGCTCTCCAAAAGAAGGCGAACGTTTCTTTGCTTTGCTTCGCATAGAAACTGTAAACTTTGATGAACCTCGTGTTGCTCAGACACGTATTCCTTTTGAAAATCTAACACCTTTATATCCTAAGGAAAAACTTCGTCTTGAAACTATTTCAACGGAAGTTTCTTCACGAATCGTAGATTTATTCAGTCCTATTGGAAAAGGTCAGCGTCTTTTGATTGTTGCTCCTCCAAAAGCTGGTAAGACAACTTTGATGCAGAAAATTGCTAATTCAATCACAACAAATCATCCGGAAGTATATCTTATTGTGCTTTTGATTGATGAACGCCCTGAAGAAGTTACAGAAATGGAACGTGCAATTAAGGGGGAGGTAATTTCTTCTACGTTTGATGAACAGGCTACACGTCACGTTCAGGTTGCAGAAATGGTTCTTGAGAAGGCTAAGAGGCTTGTAGAGCATAAGCGGGATGTTGTAATTCTTCTTGATTCTGTAACACGTTTGGCTCGTGCCTATAACGTTACTGTTCCTACTTCTGGAAAAGTGCTTTCTGGTGGTGTTGATTCTAACTGTCTTCACAAGCCAAAGAGATTCTTTGGTGCTGCCCGCAATATCGAAGAAGGTGGTTCTCTTACAATTATTTCTACTGCTCTTGTTGAAACAGGAAGCCGTATGGATGAAGTTATCTTTGAAGAATTCAAAGGAACTGGCAACTCTGAAATCAAGCTTGACCGTAAGCTTGCAGAACGTCGTCTTTTCCCTGCTATCAATATTAAAGCTTCTGGTACTCGTCGAGAAGAGTTGTTGCTTTCTGAGGACGAACTTCAGAAACTCTGGATTCTACGCAAAGTATTTGGACCAATGGAAGATACAGAAATCCTTGAACTTGTTCTTGATCGTATGAAGAAGTCTAAGACAAACGATGCGTTCCTTGCCAGCATGAATGCAGGAACTGCTGCAATGGATTGATTTGTACTTGATACAAATCTTGTAATGTAATATAATTATTGAACTTATATTTCAAAATTGTAAGTTGTGGTGACGTTTTGAGAAATCCGCGTAACCGGGCAACTACAGTGGGAGTCAAAAATGAAAAAAGGTATTCATCCAGAATACAAAATGACAAAGATTACTTGCGTTTGTGGTAATGTAATCGAAACACGTTCAACAGTTGAAAACATCAACGTTGAAATTTGTTCTGCTTGCCATCCATTCTATACTGGTAAGCAGAAACTTGTTGATACAGCAGGTCGTATCGATCGCTTCAACAAACGCTACGGTATCAAAGAAACAAAATAGTTCTTTGAGCTATAAAAAGAAGGGGCTGTCCCAAAAGTATAAATTGCAGTGGTCATTGAGCCTGTCGAAATGACCATCACACTAAATGTGGTGGTTTCGATAAACTCAACCACCGTAATGCAAACTTATTGGACAGCCCCTTTTTTATATCTTATTATTTTCAGTGGCTTGAGCTAAAACAGCTGTATTTTCCAGAGTCGATGGCATTTTGTTCCTTCGTAGTCTTTTGGAATTGATTCCCGAGTAAGATCCTTC
>JAFOCI010000052.1 GCA_017381365.1 Treponema sp. | reverse complement strand
TGTTATGAACATTTCTGAAATGAAAATTTCACCTTGTCGTGGTTGTTTTGGGTGCTGGCAGGTGAAAAATAAACATTGTGTGATTGATGATGACCAGAATAGAATACTTGATTTGTATCCTGAAGTTGATTTGATTATCTGGAGTTTTCCTCTTTATTGTTTTGGAATGCCCAGCCATATAAAAGCAGTTTTGGACAGAACTATTCCGCTAAATCAGATGAAGATGGAAATTGTTGATGGAAGAACGCGTCATCTCCCAATGGTTGATTTTTCAAAAATTCATACAGTTGTGATTAGCGGTTGTGGTTTTCCTAATTATGAACATAATTTTGAAGGTCTGTCACGCCAGTGCGATTTATGTTTTGGAAATCTCACAAAAATATTTGTGCCAGAAACTCCTTTACTAAATATTCCAGAAGCAAAACCAGTTACTGAGCCAAAAGTTTTAGCATTTGAAAATGCAGGTGAAGAATATGCTAAGAATTTTTCACTTTCACCAGAAACTATAGAAAACTTGCAAAGTTTAATGATTAGTAAAGAAGATTACATAAAGAATATTGAATAATAAATGCAGAAAAGATTTAAAATGAGTGCGTAAAACAACACAGAAAAAGGAGCGGATTTAAGGTGCAAACAGCTGATAAAAAATAAGGCGGTTTACACATGGGAAGAAAACGACAGTCATTAAGCATTGACGGAAAAGACCGGGCTTTGGATAACATAAGAATTGAGCGTCTTTGGAGAAGTCTCAAGTACGAGGACATCTACCTTAAATGTTACGAAACAATGAAAGACTTGAAGGCCTTCTGTCTGAGTATGATATTCAGTCTGCAGAAGACATCGAAGAAACCCTCAAGGATCTTCTTGGCGGAACCATTAAAGAAATGATGGAAGCTGAAATGGACCTTACCTCTCATAGACTGGGGCAGAGTCTACGGTGAAATGTGCATTATGTACGAAGGCCGTTTGCCAAACTAATCCTCATAAAAAAAACAACCTGCTTTTTACGGGCAAGTTGTCTTAAAATTTTTGACTCTTGAAAAAAAGTGTATTTTATATTCGAAACATAAACAGTAGCTGTCAGCTGCAAGGGGCTGTCCCAAAAGTAATGAGCGCTACACTAAATGTGGTGGTTTCGATAAACTCACCACCGTAATGCAAACTTATTGGACAGCCTCTTACAGTTTTAAAGTTATTGTACTATGATGTTCTCCATGATGATTACATTTTGCATCTGGATTGTCTTTTAATGTCCCATCAAGAAATGCGGCAACTGCATCATCCGGATTTCCTGTAATTCCAGCAAGCTGCTTAATACCTGCATTATTCAACGCATCAATTGCCCCTTGTCCACGATTTCCAAGAATCAGAATTTCTACTCCTAGATTCTTCAAATAAACAGCTAAATCATGATGACCAAAGCCACCATTATCAATAACTTCTGATTTTAATACTTTTCCATTTTCAATTTCATATAGTTTAAAATTCTGAGTTTTTCCAAAATGCTGAAAAATAACATTTTGAGAAACATCATAAGTTGCAGCAATTTTCATTTTTATTTTTATTTCCTATACCTATAAATATAACTGCAATGATTTTAAATGATAAAAACTAGTAATTCAATACAATACATATAATTTTTAATGCTGAATTTCCATTTTAAGTTGTTAATTTGTAAAAATAAATTAAAATATAAATGTAATGTTGTAGAATTTAATAATCAACATAATATTTTCTTTAATTTCAGGAGATTTTATGAAAAAAAGATTTATGATTTGTACCGGCGGATTTTTTCTTGCCGTTATTGCTGCTTTTATATTTATTTTTAACTGCGCAAAAGCGCCTGTTGTTCAGGATGGAACCTGGACTGGTATTGGTAACGGTCGCAACGGCAATATTGAAGTAAGCATTACTGTAAAAGACGGTAAAATTGCAGACGGAAAAATTGTTTCAGAAGAAGAAACAGATTTTGCAAAGCCTGCAGCCGCAGACGTAATGGCACAGGCAGTTTCTAAAGGCAACATCAACAGTTACGATGCTGTTTCTGGCGCAACAATTACTTCTAAGGCAACTGCAGAAGCAATCAGAAATGCCCTTGCAAAAGCCAGCGGTCAGCAGGAAAAAGCTGCAAAAGTAAAAGACGATTCCTGCGACATCGTTATTATTGGTGCCGGCGGTGCTGGTCTTGCCGCTGCAATAGAAGGCGTTCAGAATGGCGCAAAAGTTATTCTTCTTGAAAAAATGGGCGTTTGCGGCGGAAATACAACTTCTGCAACCGGCGGTATGAACGCTGCAGAAACAACAGTTCAGAAAGCACTGGGAATAAGCGACACAAAAAATCAGTTCTATGAAGATACTATGAAAGGCGGCTACAACAAAAATGACGAAAGTCTTGTTCGCCAGATGGTAGAAAAAGCTGCAGAAACTGTAGACTGGCTTATGGGAATTGGCGTTGATTTGAGCGACGTTGGTAAGATGGCTGGTTCTACAAACAAGCGAACTCATCGTCCAAAGGGCGGTGCTCCTGTTGGTACCCACATGATTCCGGTTCTTGAAGAATCTGCCGTAAAAGCAAACGTTGATCTTCGCAAGAATTCAAAGGTTCTTGATATTCTTAAAGACGGAAACAGAGCCAGCGGCGTAGTTGTAGAAACAAATGGCCAGAAATACAAAATCATGGCAAAGGCTGTGATTATTGCAACCGGCGGATTTGGCGCAAATCCTCAGATGATTGTAAAATACAAGCCGGAACTTAAAGGTTTTGGAACAACAAATCACAAAGGCGCAACAGGTGACGCTTTTGAATGGATTAAAAAATTCGACGGTCAGCTTACTCAGATGGACGAAATTCAGACTCATCCAACTGTAGTTCCTGGAAACGGACTTATGATTACAGAAGCCGTTCGCGGAAACGGTGCAATAATGATTAACCGTGACGGAAAGCGCTTTTGTTCAGAAATGGCAACCCGTGATGTTATGAGTAAAGCAATTCTTGAACAGAAAGGTCAGACAGCTTACCTTGTATTTGACACAGGAGTCAGAAAATCTTTGAAAGCCATTGAAGGCTACGTTAAAAAAGGACTTTTAACAGAAGGCGAAACTCCAGAAGCTCTTGCCGAAAAACTTGGCATTCCTGCCGCTGCTTTTGCAGATACAATCAGGAACTACAATGAAATTCAAAAGTCTGGCAATGATGCAGAATTTGGCCGCAAAGCCAGCGAAATGCCAAGAGATTTGTCAGAAGGTCCATATTTTGCAGTAGAAGTAGGACCAGCCATTCATCACACAATGGGCGGCATTAAAATCAATCCTGCCGCAGAAGTTCTTAATTCAAAAAATCAGGCAATTCCTGGACTTTTTGCAGCCGGCGAAGTTACTGGTGGCGTTCACGGCGGAAACCGTCTTGGCGGAAATGCCGTTGCAGATATTTGTGTTTACGGAAAAATCGCAGCAGATTCTGCCCTTGAATTCATCAAAAAATAATAATCTTAAAAAAGAGATGTCCAATAAGTATAAATTGTAGTGGTTAAGCTTTTCGAAACCACCACAATTTATACTAAGAAAAAAGAATTCCAAAAAGAATTCCCATTATTATTACCAGCGCACAAAAAAGCCGGTATGATGTGTTTTTTTCATTAAAGAAGATTTTTCCGCCAAGAATTGTAATTATACAGCCAAACTGTTTTACGATTGTCATTATAGTAATGCGGCTGCCTTCCATTCCGTTAGCAATAAAAAGAGCTTTGTCGCCAATAACAAACATAACAGCCATTCCCCACATCCAGCCATTTTTCAAAATAGAAAAAGAAATCTTTTCCCTCTTAATCAAAATATACAAAGAATAATAAATGACCAGAAAAAGCATATACCAGAACTGCAGCTGCGAACTGTTCAAATCTTTCATAAGAATTTTATCCATAAGACCCGAAACAGCATTCAAAATGCAGGAAATCAACGCCATGGAAATATAAATCACAGCCGCATAAGTATTTTTTCCGTAATGCTCAGAAGGATTACCAGCAATCAGCGAATCCTCCTGAACGTTAAAAAGTCTTCGCAACGGCATCGGCTTAAATCGCAGCAGCAAAAGTCCCGCACAAACAATAATCAATCCAGCTATCTGCCAGTAATTCAGTTTTTCACCAAGCACAATGACTCCAAGAAAAGTTGCAAAAAGAACTCTGGAAAGGTCAAGAATTCCGTACACACTTACTGGCAGTCGCTTTAATGATTTAAAACCGCAAATCCAGGCAATGAAAATAAAAAATGATTTTAGGGCAATATAAAAATAAAATCGCAATTCCATTCCGCCGGCATTTTTTACCTGCGGAATTACAAGAATAAAAGAAATAAGCGTATAAGTGAACAAAACTTCCATAACAGAATTTTTATCCATTGCTTTTTTCTTAGAAATTTCCCGTGAACCTTTTAAAAGACCATAAAGAAGAACCAGCAGAATCCAAACCATATAGTTAAATTTATCAGATTATTAGAATTCTTTCACTTGGTATTAACCTTCTATCTGAATAAAAGACCCAGTATTGCTCTTGTTTACTTTTATTGCAGATCTGATTCCAGAAAAATTTTCCATTTCGCTTACATGACTTATCATTCCAATCATTTTTGTTTCACCAAGCTCAGAAAGAACCATCATAGCCTTTTCAAGAGTTTCCGGATCAAGCGTTCCAAAACCTTCATCAATAAACAAAGAATCAAGCTGAATGCCGCCGCCATTATTATTCTGAACCACATCTGTAATTGCCAGCGCAAGACTTATGCTTGCCTCAAATGTTTCACCGCCACTTAATTCAGCTGCGTCAGAAGTTTTGCAGGTATGACTGTCAAAAACCAGTAAATCCAAGCCTCTAAAACCATTACCAGAAAAATTTGCGTCATCCGCCCTCTTTAACTCAAATCTGAATCTTCCATCAGAAATATCTGAAAATCTTTTTGAAGCAAATTCAACAACCTGTTCAAAATACATTCCCAATGCCCATGATTCAAACTGAAGTTTTTGCGGATTTCTTCCAGACAAATCTTCATTCAATGCGTTCAAAGGTTTTAATTCTTCTTCAAGTTTTAACTTATTATCCAAAGCAGTTTGGATTTTATTATAATCATTTTTGTATTCCGTATAAAATTTGCGCTTTGACTCCAATTCTTTATGATTTTCAGAATATTCAAGCTCCGCTTTCTGAAAATCTTCATTAATTTTATTAAGCTCAACAGAAATTTCTTCCATTGATTTAAGATTTTTTATTTTTCCAGAATTTACCGCATCTCTAGCCGACTTCAATTCTTCATTGAATTTATTAACTTTTTCACGATTTTTTTCCAAAACAGAATCTTCAACACAAGCTGCTTTTGCTTCCTGTTCAGTTTTAAAATCAGAGTTTAAGATTTTTTCTTTTAGCACAATTTCTGCTTGTTCTGCCTGTGCAGTATATTTCTCAACATCAAGTCGGTATTTTTTTACAGCCGATTCAACGCCGGACAATTCATTATTTTTCTCATTGTAGGAATTCTGCCATTTTTCAAAAACCTGCTTATTTTCCAAAAGAGTTGTAGAAAGTTTTTCCGCCCTGCTTTTTATTGACTCAGCTGGCTCTCCAAGTTTTTCTTCGATTGTAGCTATTTTTGTTTTTGAATTTTCAAAGTCAATATTTTCTTTGTCATATTCAAGCTTAGCCTGCTCCAGCGACTCTTCCAGCTTTTTCAATAAATCATTTACTTTGTTTATTTTTGACTTTTCCGCTTCAAGATTTTTAAGAATTTCTTCAACGCCATTAAGTTCATCCTCTACAATGCAAAGTTCACGTTTTGTTGTTATGTTGCTTAATTCCCTTTCAAAATTCGATAAATTTGCTTTCTCCGTTGCAATTTTATTTTTATATTGTTCAACCAGTTTTTTAATAGACTTAACATTTTCTTCATTCGTTTTTATCTGTTCAGAATAATCAAGAAGCCCCTCCGGTTTTTTAGCAGGAACAGGATGTTCAACAGAACCGCAAACAGGACACGGAGTTCCACTTTTTAGCAAATTTGAAATTAAATATGCCTGGTGCTTTTCTGAATCTTCTTTTTGCTTTAATTTAAGCTCTTCAATAGTCTTTTCTGTTCTTTCAGATTTTTCTTCTTCAATCTGTAATTCGTCTGTTGCATTTTTTAACTCTTTTTCAGAATTTATTTTTTTCTGCAAAAATTCATCCCGCTTTTTACATTCATTGAATTCCGTTGTAAGAGAACTTTTCTTTTCTATATTTGTTTGAACTTCTTTTGTAATTTCGCTTAGAATTTCCACAACAGATTTTCCATTTAAATCTGATTTTGCTTTTTGAATTTCTTGTATCAATCCATTTTTTTTGCTTTCTGCCGTATTTCTTTTTTCTAATGCTACTTTGTTCAGTTCATTAAGATGACTTAATTCTTCTGCATACGAAAGTTTTTCCTGCAGAACCTTTAAATTTTTCCCGCTTTCTTCATTTTTTTTGTTCAGTTCATTCATTTCCTGACTACATTTTTCAATAGCCTTAAAATCTTCCTGAACTTTTTTTAACAGCTCTTCAGAATCTTTTAGATTTTTTTTGCTTTCCGCCAGATAATTTTCAGAAGCTTCATGCAATTTTATGAATTCTCGTAACCCCTTTGCTTTATCTGCCTTAACAATCTCTTCAGCCAGCAAACTGAATTCTTCTATTTTTGTTTCCAGATTATTAAGTTTTTTCAAATTATTTTCATATTCTTCCGCTGCGGCCATTTCATGCTTTAGACCTTCAATTTGTACTGCAATTTTTTGTTTCTTTTCTATTAAAGATTTTTCTGATTCATCATTTGATTTAATCTCTGCTTCGTATTTTTTGATTTTTTCGTCAGCGTTTGTAAAATCATTGCTGCTGGAAATTGATTCTATGATTTTATTGTAGCCTTTTAGATTTTCATTAGCCTCGTCAGCTTTTTCTTTTATCTTTTTTGTAATTGATGCATAAAATTCTACTGGAAAAAGTTTTTCCAATGTTTTAACTCGTTCATTTGTGTTCTGATGAAGAAATTCTGCAAATTCTCCCTGAGGCAAAACTACAATCTGAGCAAATTCGTCTGCACTCAATCCAATGATTTCTTTTATTTTTTCATTTACTTCTGATAATTTTCCCGAAATAACAGAACTGCTGTTTTCTTTAAATTCCTGTAAATCTGCTGACGAAAGTTTTCTTGTAATCTTTCCATTTCTGTTTGTATAACAAAATGGAACAGATCTGTTAATAAAATATGTTCTGCCACCAGTTTCAAATGTGAATTCTACATAAGAATCATCACTTTCTTCTGCATAACGACTTTTTAAATCACTTTCATGCCCTTTTCGGTTTCCTCGTAATGCACCGTACAAAGCAAAAGTTATCGCATCAAAAATAAAAGTTTTTCCTGCGCCAGTATCGCCTTTTATAAGGAACATATTTTCAAGTTTTGTAAAATCTACAGTTTCGTCCTTATACGGACCTATGTTTATCATGTGCAACTTTAATGGCTTCATATAGAATTCCTTTGTTATACATCCACTTTCATATTAGACGCTGCTTCAACAAAAATTTCTTTTTCTTTCTGCTGCAATTCATCTTCAGCAGAATTTCCGTATACGTCCTTCATAAATTGCATAAAAATTTTTTCCGGGTCGTTAGATTTTATAGCAGCTTTTCTTTGCTGAATAGAATAATTCTGTTCTCCAGTTTCAGATTTTTTCAAACTAACTGAAAGCAGATTTGGAAATACTGTTTTTAAATTTGCAAAAGCTTCTGAAGGAGTTACTTTATCCGTTAAAATAACCTGAACATAATTTTCAGAATTTTCTTTTACAAGCTTCTTATCTGCCTCTGAACCAACAAGCTGTTTCATTTCTGCAGTAATTTTTACAACAGGATGAAGAACATTAAAAAATAATCTTTTAACAACTGGAATTTCTTCTGCACTTTTTAATTCTACTTCAAGAATTCCAGATTCAGGATCATCATCAAAATTATATGCCAATAAAGCGCCGGGATAATAACAGCGCTTGTTTTTATCACAAACCTGAAATTTATGAATATGCCCAAAAGCTCCGTATGCAAAATCCTTAAAAACAGAAACATCAACCTGTTCAACCGCACCAACATTAGTTCTTTCAGAAGCTCCTGTAATACTTCCCATTGAATAAACATGAGCATTAAGAACTGCAGGCATATTCCCGTAATTTTTTTTGTGAGATTCAGCAATTTTTGAACAGGCTTCAGAATATAACTGCTGCTGTGTACGAAGTAATTCTTCTGGATTATGGCTCTTTACAGAAAGAGGTGTTAAAAACGGCAATTGATAAAATGCAATTTTTTCGTTCCTCTGCTCTACAATTACAGGAATTAACATATCCTCTGTATTTGTGGCTATATGAATATTATGTTTTTTTAGAAATTCTGCAGCAAACGAAAGTCTTGTAGCACTATCATGATTTCCAGAATTCATAAAAACATGAACTCCAGGAACAGTTTCCGTAATCCTTACAAGAAAATCATTCAGTAAAGTCACCGCTTCGGAAGGAGGCATAGCTCTGTCATAAATGTCGCCGGAAACAACAAGAGCTGCATAAGGCGAATTACTCCTGTATGCTTCCTGCATTCTTTCTAAAATTTGATTTAATACATGCTTTTGATCTTCAATCAGTGACTTTTCATGGAACAGCTTTCCCAAATGCCAGTCACTTGTGTGCAAAAATTTCATGTTGATACCTGAATTATATTTTCAATCCAGTCTATCAATTCCTGAATAACAGTGTCGCTGTTTTCTTCAAAAAACAACTCGTGTCGGTCGCCCATATAAAGCTTTACATCAGCTGTTTTAATTCCATTCTTTTTGTACGATTTTATTAAAGCATTAACAAATTTTCCGTATCCACTTACAGGATCATCTGAACCGCAAATTGCCAGCACTGGCAAATCCACAGGAATTTTTCTGATATTTTTTTCTATATTAATTTTGTGCAAACCATAAATTACATCTTTAAAGAAACTGGCTGTTGAAATTCCACCGCACCATGCATCATTTCTGTACATTTCACGATTTGCAGTATTTGCAGAAAGCCATGAATATTCATCATTTTCATTTTTAAATCTATCGTTATAACCATAAAATGCAATATTCTGAATAAACTTTGATTTAAAATCAGGACCTTTTACCGCTATTGCGATTTTTGTAATTAAACTGCCTGTTGCATAATTTTTTTTATATATTGATGTTCCAGAAAGTATGCAGGCATCAATTTCACTTCCGTATTTCTGAATATAATTCTGTGCAACAAATGAACCAAACGAATGACTTAAAAGAATTATCTTTTTTCCGGGAAAGTCATTTTTTACTTCTTTTATTACTTCAGCAAGATCTTCTGTTGCAATTTCAAAACCGTTTTTATCCGCAAGTTTTCCAAACATCCCTGTTCCATTCTGTTCTGCGTTTTGAGCAGTTTTTCCATGACCTCTGTGATCGTGTGCATTAAAAACAAAACCGTTTTCTGCAAAAATTGAACCTATTCTGTCATATCGCAAAGAATGTTCCTGCATGCCGTGAGAAAAAACAATTACAGCCTTTATGTCTTCTTCTGACTCTGGAATCCATCGGTTTACTGCAATTTCTGAAGCATCATTCATTTTAAGCAAAAATTTTTCTGTTTGCATTCATATTCTCCATAATAAATAGTACAAAATTCAAGCGACAAAAAGTCACTATGTTTTCTATTATTATATCCCTAATGTTTGAATTTTACCAAAAAATTATTTATAAACGCCATAAAAACTGATTTGAATAAAAAAAAAAGCAGGCTGTTGAGTTCCTTGGGTGGGAGGGGATAAGGATACATCAGAGTCTGCTTAATTATATTATCGGCAATAATTATTAAAATTTTATTATTTTATTTTAAAGAAAACAAAAATGATTGGGACTGTCCAATAAGTTTGCATTACGGTGGTTGAGTTTATCGAAACCACCACATTTAGTGTAGCAGTCATTACTTTTGGGACAGCCCCATCATTCTCATAAGGTATCGCAGTCGGATTTATACCCTTTATACAACCTGAAGGCTGGGGTATTCAACCTTCCCACGAATAAAAAGGTCCAGTGATTTTTTTTTACACTCGACCTTTTTTGATTATATTCACTAATCATTTTAAAATCATTTAGGTGTATATTTGATGTAATCGTAAGAAGCATATTTGTTGCCGCTCCACCAGAAGTGATTTAACCAGCTGTCTACGCCTGTACCTGGCCAAAGATTAACCATAATCTGCATTGGATGACTTGGCATTTTCTTTCCATAAGGAGCATTGAAACCTGTGTTGTTTACACCGTAACGCCATTTTCCGTCAACGTACCAGTTGATGTATCCTGGACCGTATTCAATAGCATATTTGTGATAACCGTAAGCAGCATCAAACCCAAGATCAATAATTTTTTCGTTGTTTGCAACGCCATCTACATAATAGTTGAACTGAACTTTTGTTGTATCTTTACCAAGAATTTCAACATCAATTTCATCCCAGGGATTTCCAGTGTAAAGGAAGAAAGAAGTTACAAGACCATCGCCTTTTGCTGCAATCATGTTTGTTTCAAATGTACCGTAAGAGAAAGTATTGTTTGTTCTGTATTCGCCGCTTGAATATGGTTTTCCATGGCTCCATTTGTTATTCAAAGTGATAGTCATTTTGCCATCTTTGAAATTAACGTTTTCTGGAACAAAACCACAGTTGAACATTCCACCGTTAGACCAGTTAGCCTTGTTAAATTTGCTCTGATCAAACCAATCCATTGCATCCCAAAGGCTCCAGGACTGCAGTCCACGAGATTCATCTTCTGACTGAACATCATCAGATGCTGTTTTCTGTGTAAGTGCAGGAACAAGAAGCATAGCGTCAGAATCTTTTGCATCTGAACAAGATGAGAGCATTACTGATAATGCTGCTGCAACTACAACGGAAAATTTTAAAACTTTTTTCATTTAATCCTCCAGATTAAAACATAAACATAATTTTTTCTGGTATGTTTTTCCCTATCCATACCAGACTTCTCTCTTTATGTCTTCTTTATAAGAGCGAAATCTGAATTCAAATTGTAATTGCTTGTTAAAAATGTAATTTTTTTTCTATTGAATTTTTTGTTTTTATTTAGTTTTCTTTTTTTATAACAACAAGATTTCTTTCATGATCTTCAAAAAATGGAACAGTTAATTTTATTCGTTCATATTTTTTAACAATAAAATTGATTTGCTCCATTTCTGCAAGAATTTTTTCTTCCCTTGCTTTATACGCTGCAATATAACCGCCTTTTTTTAACATTCTGAAAAGCAGCTTGATGATTTTTTTATCAAACGGGTGAAAAGCCCTGAAAACTTCAAGATCAAAACTTTCTTCCTTTACTGCATCTGCCGCACTGCATTCTACTTTTACATTTTTTAAGCCAAGCTTGTTGATTACGCCGGTAAGAAAAATGCAGCGCTTTTCCATACGCTCAACAAGAGTAAAGTTATGCTCTGGAAATGCAATGGACAATGGAATTCCAGGACAACCGCCTCCAGAGCCAATGTCTGCAATGTCCAGCACAGATGAACCTTTTTTTTCGCAAATTTCTTTGATTAAATTCTTAATAGAAGAAACAGCAGAAAGACTGTCCAGTATATGATTAACTGCAAGCTCATCTGCACTATCAGCTTTCATCAGATTGTAGCTTTTATTAAATTCTAGTATTTGCTGAATATAACTTTCCAACTGCTGAATTTGTTTTTCTGAAAAAAACAGCTGCAATTTTTCTAATCCTGAAATCAATTTTTCTGTCATTTATTTTTCCCATAAAATGGACTGTCCAAAAAGTATAAATTGTAGTGGTCATTGAGCCTGTCGAAATGACTATCACACTAAATGTGGTGGTTTCGACAAGCTCAACCACCGCAATACAAACTTATTGGACAGCCCCTTTTACGCTGTTCCGTAATGTAATGGGGAACAGCAGTTAAATAATAAGTTTGCAACGCAAACTTTAGGTAAGATAAAGCCGTGCTATTTTAGCGGTTTTATCTTACACTCCTTATAAACCACCGCGTTAGCGGCGAGCCAGGATGGCGAGTATCCAAGTTTATGAAGTGCAGAGCACGAAATAAACTTGGTGATAAAAATTACACGGACGTAATTTTTATCACAACTCCTTTTTTTTATTATAGCATATTTTTTTTTATTGTTATATCCAGTGGCTATCCCAAAAGTAATGAGAGCTACACAAATGTGGTGGTTTCGATAAACTCAATCGCCGTAATGCAAACTTATTGAACAGCCCTATTTTAAGATATTTCTGATATTGCTTTATGCCTGTCAAAAAACGCAAAATTAGCGACTATACCATGATTTGATATATTTACATGTTTTAATTAAAAAGATTCGTCATACGCAATCCTAGAGCCATGTTGTAATTTTACTATATATTTTCTAGATAACTAGAAAATATATAGTAATCTAGAATTATTCTATATAATTTCTTTTATTTTTCTTTATTTTATCTTTACATTTACTTGATTTTTTCTTGTTTTCTTTATATATTCTATATATAAAGATTTTTTCTACAAAATATCTAGTTTTAAACTATAAAGGAAAATATTATGAAAGTTATCGGACTTGGACTTCAGAAAGGCGGAGTCGGCAAAACTTCTGTATCAGTTGCACTTGCAGCAGAACTTGCAAAATCTTCAAAAGTACTGCTTATAGACGCAGATCCACAGGGAAACGCCTCTGGAGCTTTATTAAAAGAAATTGGTTATGAACTGGCGGATGCACTTCTTGATAATTGTTCTGTAGACGGTCCTGTTACAAAAACAGAAATAGAAAATTTATGGATAATGCCAACAAAACCAATTGAAAGTGAAGGCAAAGAAAAAAGCAAACTTAGAATTTACAAAAAAAACGTAGCAACAGAAGAACCTTTTGTAATGGATGATCTTACAAAGGAATTTTCTGCCGATTTTGATTTTATCATTTTTGATACAAGTCCTGATTTCAGTACATTCGAAGAAAACGTTTTCTTTGCCTGCGATGAAATTGTACCTGTAATGAAATGCGATACTTTTTCTGCAGACGGACTCACAATTTTCCTGGAAAACATAAACGATTTTAAGCGCAGACGCCGCTGTTCAAAAGCAGAAATCAAAACTGTTGTAATTAATGAACACAACGCATCCTTTGCACTTGATACAAATATCAAAAATGCAATCGTAAATCAGTCAAACTATAACAAAATCATAATTCCTCAGGATCAGGCATTTAAGAAAGCACAGGCATATCAGAAAAGTATTCAGGAAATTGGAGCTAAGAAAAATACTATGCAGGCAATTGCAGATCTTGCCGCAGCAATAAGAGGTTAATAATGATACCAAGAAGTAAATCAGATAAAAAAACATCTTATACAGCAGTTCCAGACAGCCTGGGAGAACAACTTGCTCAGACATTTTCAAAAAATGACAATGTTACAGCAGAAGAATTAACGGCACAGGCAGAACCTGTACAGCAGGAAATTAAATCAGAACAGACTGATAATACACAAAAAATTAGTACATCAAAAAAACAAAATAGAGAAGGGCAGATAAATATTTGTATTCCTCCAGAAATCAAAACAGAATGGAAAGTTCTTTTTGCATCCTGCAATGTAAACATGACACAAGGAATAACATTTGCAATTGAACATTTAAAGCACGAAATTGATAATGGAGAAGCAATTCTTACAATCGGTGGAGTAATAAGCAAAAGAAAATAAATGCAATACCACCTGAAAGACATAAACTATTATAAAAGTCCAGAAGTATTATAAGAGTCCAAAACTATTCTAATACTTCTGTTACTCTAAAGTAAAACTGAAACTATTATAAGAGTCCATTTGGACTTTTGTAATACTTTCAGTTTTTTTATTCAGAATTCGGTGAAATATAAGTAAAATTCATCACAAGTATTATAAAAGTCCAGTAAATATTATAAGAGTCCATGAATATTATTATAAAAATCCATTAATAAATGTTTCTTAGTGAATTGTATAATTATAAAAGTCCTATTATTTAGAAAAAAATAGTTTACAGACGATTATCATTTATTATCAGTTTCTTCAGATTTGGTTAAATCTGCATTCTTTAATTCTTCTTCCAGCCGCATAAGAGCCTGCATTTCTGGAGAAAAACCAAAAAGATTTGGATTTGCTTTTTCTTCTTTAAGAATTTCTGCATAACGCTCAGGGTTTTGCGAAATAATTTTCAACGCCATAAGCTGAGAATCTTCTTCTGGTGCAGAAGAATTTTTATTATTTTTGTTAGAATCTTCTATATATACGTAATTATTTTCGTTGACTTTAGCAATATGAGTTGAATCAATACAATCAAAATGGAATCCTGTAATTTTTCGACCTTTTTTTATAGGAGTACAGACAATTTGAATTCCTAAATTACGTTCATTCAGTTCTTTTAATGGTAAATCAACGACAATATTTCTAAAAGGACCAATCTGAGTATATTCATTATCCTGAATGTCAAAAAGCTTTCGCAAATCTTCTACAGAATACTCAAAAAACCAGGAATTTTTTTCATTTCCTTTTTTTCCCTTAAATCCTTTGAATGAAAGAGCTACCAGATAATAACGCAAAGCATAAAAAGATTTTAGTTTTCCAAGATCATTAATTTCAAACAGAGAAAATCCGATTTCTTTTAATGTATCCAGAAAAATTTTCATGTCTTCTGTAAATTTAAAAGAAAAAGTTGTTTCCGTAAAAACACATTTTGCAGACTGGAAAACGTTTGTTACTTCATACTGCTTTTCGTTATCTTCAAGTACGATTTTCATATCAAGAATTTCATTTGCAGATTCTTTTATGAGAGTTCTGGTTTTTTGTCCATCTTTTAAATTTAAATCAGAAAAAAAATCTGAAAAAGAAAATGACACTGAATTTTGATTTTTATCTGAAGAAATGTATTTAAATATAGAATAAAAATACATTCGTTGAGTTGTTGCAGAACATTTATAACTGGCTCTTAAGAAATTGTTTGGAATTTTAAGTATATTTGGCTCAAAACCCTTAATGATTAATGACTTTTTTTTCAAAGTAAAATTCCTTTTAAATTAAAATTAGTGTTTTAAATTTTTAACTATTAAATTTTACGCAAGTCCAAATACTTATAATACAACAAAATAAAGCACTTCAATATTATTAAAGTCCAGTTAAAAATTATAAGAGTCCAAAATACTATTATAATAGTCCATTTGTTGATTATAAAAGTCCAAAGAGGACAATAACAGAATATTCTGAGCTCTCTTTCTTATTATTATACGATTAACTATTACAAAAGTCCATTAAAAAAATTATAAAAGTCCACAAAGTATTATAAATTTCCAAATAAATTTTACAAAATTTGCATTAAATTATTATAAATGTCCATGAAATATTATAATAGTCCAGTTATAACAGATGTTTTTGCAGGTGCTTCAATGATTATTGATTTTTGATGAAGTATTATAAAAGTCCAGCATTATTACTTTTCTTTTATGGACTTTTATAATATTTACCGCAGCGGAAAATATGCGGGAGAGTTTTGATTATTTGTTGATTAAACCTTCAAAAACCTTACGGAGTTCCGGGTCCTGCTTAAAGTAGTGTTCTTCAAGCTCTGCTTTTGTAAGGCCCACAAGCTCGTGGCTCATGTAATGAATCCAGTTGCTTTCTTCTGGTTTGTTCACAACTATTTTGTTGCACCAGTAATCAGGTTTTATGTCCGGCTGCTTTTTAAAAGTCTGAACTTTGTAATCATGTACTATGACTTTGATATTTTCACGGGAAATGCCGGCTTTTAAGAACAAAGTAACAAGTTCATTGATAGTGTTTCCGGAATCATAGATGTCATCAATCAGCATGATTTTGTCATCTTTTTTTATTTTGTCTGGTGATAATGTCCAGCCTTCTACGTTAACTGTATTATTTGCTTCGTGAACGCCTGTGTATGAATGGCTTGAGACGGCGGCAAACATAATCTTTTTGTCTTTTACCGCAAGCTTGTAATATTCACTTATGACGTTTGCCATGTAGGCACCACCGCGTAAAGCACAGTAAATTACGTTTGGAACAAAATTGTCTTCTTTGAATATTTTGTGTGCTAGTTTTAAGGCATCGTTACGAACTTTATCAAAAGGAAGGAATTCTTTAGTCATAGATTTTATTTTACGTTAATAATTGAAAATTGGCAAACAATGTTTTTTTTTGCGGAGTGGGGTTTGGGGCGGAACCCCAGGAGAAGGGGTAGCGGAAAATGAAAAAGGTACGCGGTGGTTTTGACAGAGGCCACTGAAAAACCTCTGATCTTAAAATTTTTAGTGTTCTTTTTCGATAGTTTTTGAATAAAGTAACACTAAATATGGATAAAAAAGCAGTGATAGGGACTTTTTCAGTGGCTTCTTTTGACACAGGGTGGTTTCGACACAGCTCAACCACCGCGCGCACCTTTTTTTAACTTATTTTTTTAGATTACTGTGCCGTCTGGGATTACTGCGCCTTTACGGATTACGATGATGCCGTCTGCACTGTAGAATGTGCCGTGGTCGCCGTCTTCGTATTTTTTGCCGTCTACATTGATGCGGACGTTGTTTCCGATGTGAGCGTCTTTATCAATGATAGTTTCGCGGATTTTACAGTTCTTTCCAATACCAACGTGAGGAATTCCCTGTTTGTCATTTAAGTCGCGGGCATCTTTGTTTTCGTAGAAGTCAGAACCCATCATGATAACGCCTTCAAGTTCACTGCCTTTTTCGATGATAGAACGAACACCGATTACTGATTTTGTAAGCTTACAATCAGAAATTATACAACCTTCGCTGGTAAGAGACTGCTCGATTGTTGCGCGGTTGATTTTTGAAGGTGGAAGGTTACGCATGTGAGTGAAGATTGGCTGGTCTTCATCGTAGAAATTGAATGCCGGTTTGAATTCTGTAAGTGCGATGTTACAGTCGTAGAAAGAACGGATAGTTCCGATGTCTTCCCAGTAACCGTCAAAAATGTATGCGTGTGTGTGGCACTTTCCGATTGCATCTGGAATGATTTCTTTACCAAAGTCTGTAGAATCGCTTTCCTGCAAAAGACCTTCAATTACTGGAGCATCAAAAATGTAGATACCCATAGAGGCAAGGTAAGTTTTTTCTTTTGATGGAACTGTTGCCTGTACGTTTGCTGGCATTTTCCAGTCAGAAATATCTGCTACTGGACCTGGTTTTTCCCGGAATTCTGTGATTCGGTTTTTTTCATCAATTTTCATGATGCCGTAACGGCCAGCAGATTCGCGGTCAACGGCTGTAGTTGCAATGGAAATTTTTGCTCCGGATTCAAGGTGCTGGCGCAT
This sequence comes from Treponema sp., assembly GCA_017381365.1. GTDB lineage: Bacteria > Spirochaetota > Spirochaetia > Treponematales > Treponemataceae > Treponema_D. The sequence continues at coordinate 3,449 of JAFOCI010000052.1, read as the reverse complement.
AAAATCCTGAAGATCCATTTTGTACAGCTGGTCACCAGAAAGGATGATGTAGTGTGTTGGATGCTGTGAACGGTAGTGATGAAGACTTTTGCGAACTGCATCTGCTGTACCTTCATAGAATTTTTCGTTGTTTGGAGTCTGTTCTGCAGCCAGCAATTCAACGAATCCACCAGAGAAGCGGTCAAAGTTGTATGAATTATAGATATGAAGATGCAAAGATGTTGAGTTGAACTGTGTCAAAAGGTAGATTTTTTTGTAATCAGAATTGATACAGTTTGAAATTGGGATATCTACAAGACGATATTTACCGCCAAATGAGACTGCTGGTTTTGAACGTTCCTGTGTGAGAGGGTAGAGGCGTGTTCCCTTTCCGCCACCTAAAATTACACATACTACTCTTGGTTCCTGTTTAGACATAGGTTACTCCTTATTTTTTATTTTTGATGATTTAGACAGGCTTAATCACCGTGCTGTTAAAGATTTTTATATATTTCTACATATTCCTGTGCAGATTTTTCCCAGCTGAAATTCTGAGACATGCCGTTTTTCTGGAGAGCTTTCATCAGAGGTTTATTTTCGTAAACTGAAAGTGCCCATTTTACAGTGTTGAAAATTGCTTCTGGAGTCAGGTCATTGAATTTAAAGCCTGTTCCGCTTTTTTCTGTCTCATTACAGTTTTCTACGGTGTCTGCAAGACCACCAGTTGAACGAACAATTGGCAAAGTTCCGTAGAGCATTGAGTAAATCTGATTCAGGCCACATGGCTCGTAGCGGGAAGGCATCAGGAAGAAGTCGCTGCCGGCTTCTACAGAATGACTTAAATCTTCACTGTAACCGATGTAACCTTTGAAATTTGGAAGCTCAGCAGAAAGCTTTTGAATTTCTTTCTGACACCATTTTTCACCGCTGCCGACAAGTACAATCTGAACGTTAAGTTCGTTTGCAATTTTTTTGATACAGCCTGAATCTGGCGCAAAAAGCTCGCTGATTCCTTTTTGTGATGCAAGGCGTCCGACCATTCCGATTAATGGAACATCTGGATTTACCGGAAGTCCGAATCGTTTTTGAAGTTCCGCCTTACATTTTGCTTTTCCGCTCATATCTTTAATAGAATAATTTGCAGAAATATATTTATCTGTTTTTGGATTCCATTCTGTAAGATCTGCCCCGTTTACAATGCCAAAAAGCTTGTCTTTGCGGATTCGTAAAAGACCGTCCAGACCAAAGCCCTGTTCTGGGGTCTGAATTTCCTGTGCATAGGTTTTTGAAACTGTACAGATTGCATCACTGGAAACGATACCCGCTTTTAACAGGTTGATGTTTCCGTAGTATTCAAGACCAGACTTGTAGCGCAGAAGTTCAGAAAGGCCCAGCTGTTCGTAGCATTTGCCTTCTGAAATTCCCTGATATCCCTGATTATGAATAGAAAGAAGTGTTTTTGTTTTTGGAAAATCTGGGCGTTCAATGTAATTCAATAAGACTGGTGTTAAACAAGCAGCCCAGTCGTGACTATGAATTACATCTGGAATCCAGTTGAGTGCTTTACATAGAACAAAAGCAGAACGAGAAAGTACTGAAAAACGCAGCGGATTATCGTAAAAGTCCGGAGTGTTTTTGTCGCCGTAAACACCGTCACGGCCAAAGAGTGGTTCGTAATCTACAAAGTATGTAAAACCATCTTTATAGAAATCAACAGAAATGATTGAAAATCCTGTGCTTACCGGAACAGCACTTTTGCAAAGTTCAAGCTGCTGGCGGTCAATTCCGTAATAACGAGGAATCAGAATTTTTACATCATGTCCTAGTTCAGTAAGAGTCTTACTCAATGCTGAAACTGCGTCTGCCAGTCCTCCGGTTTTTGCGTAAGGAGCGGCTTCTGAAGAAATCATTAATATTTTCATGGCTACAGAATATTTTCAGAAATAGTTAAAAACTTGTGAAAATTTACGATTTTTATTGAAATATTGCAATAATGAATTAGACTTCATACGTAATAAGTTTTTTTTTGATGAGAGTTTTTCCCAAACAAAAAAGCGAAAATCAGAAAAAAATCAGAATTTATTTAATTAAGTGAAATTTTTGATATTTATTACATCTTTTTGATATTTTTCCAAACAAACCAGACTAATAATCAAACTCGGAAGGAAAATATTAAAAAGGAAAAGGAGGAGTAATATGATTACTCTTAAAAAAGTTGGGAAAATTATTCCTGTAATTGGAATGATGGTTGGCTTAGCTTCAGTTGCAAATGCAGTTGACGTTAAGGCGAATTTAAGAATGCGTGGTGACTTGATGAGAGTTACTGAAGAAAAGAAATTCAGAGATTTTGGAAAAGAAGCTGAATTCTTAAAGAGTAACGATCTTGAAGGTTATTTGAAGTATAAAAAAGAATTGGATGAAACAAAGGAATGGTCATACTTGTTGAATGAACAGTGTAACCAGATTGATAATCCAGGTGATGGACTTATTTTTAGTGTAGACAACGGTAATGCTGGTGCCCAGTTTGCTTTGTGGTATGTTACTGCAAAAGAAGCTGGTGGTGAAAATCAGTGGCAGGCTTATTTCAGACGTTCATTCGTATGGTTTAAGCCATGGGATTGTTTGAAAATCCGTCTTGGTTACGTAGGTAACGATACATTCTTCAAGGAAAGAATTGATGAATGGAAAGTTGGTAACCCATTCTCATTGAAGGGAAGAAACTGGACGCCAATTCCACAGTATATCAACTGTAACGATGTAGAAGGATGGGGTTTTGGTGTTGAATATCGTCCACTTGATAACCTTATCTTCAATGCTGGTATTACACCTGGTCAGAAAGGTTCTGTAGCTTCTAATAAACCTGAAGATGCAGCTGGTTTTGTTACAAAATCTGGCGATACAGATACTTTTATTGCTCCTTGGGGTGCTGGTGTTAAATACTATTGGAAGAACTTTGAATTCCAGGCTTCTTACCGTGATGCTGGTCAGAACTCTGCTGGTGAAGGAACATGGCGCGTTCTTCGCTTTGGTGCTGGTATTTCTAACGAATATACTTATACTTTCATTCAGCCAGTTTTCGGATTTGAATATGTTAAGGGTTCACCAGCTTCTTCACTTGATGATATTAAGAAACTAAAGAGGCTTAGCGACAAGAACGACCGCTGGGAATTCAACGGTATGTGTCTTGACATCTACTCTGAACTTATGTTCGATGCATGGAAAATCATGCTTCACGCTCCCATAAAAAGTCAACGAACAAGTCGACTTTCTAAAATACTTAATTCATGGCAGTCAAAGCTTCTTCTGCAAGAGACATTGGTTTATATTTGCCAATCATCTTTTGTACATCAAAATCTTTTTTGTCGCTGAGCATTGCCCAAACGATTTCTGCCATCTTTCTTGCAGCGGCTACAATTGATTTACCACTGCCTTTATTTGTTTTCATATATTCATAACGCTGCATCATTCTC
>JAFOCI010000051.1 GCA_017381365.1 Treponema sp. | reverse complement strand
TGTCCAATAAGTTTGCATTACGGTGGTTGAGTTTATCGAAACCACCACATTTAGTGTAGCAGTCATTTCGACGAGTGGTTCCTGAGCCTGTCGAAGGGCTCAATGAGCGCTACACTCATTACTTTTTGGACAACCTCTTTTCTATTTTATTTTACTGATGATTTTGCAAAGCAAAACCACCAGCTGTTTTTTTAGAATGTTACACCGCAGCTTGCAGGATTCTTTTCGCTAACAAGAATTGGAGTGCTTGTTGTACCGCCGGCAAATGTAACTTTTCCGCCGCTAACTTTTGCAGAAGTTCCATCGTACCAGTTGTAAACTGTTGTTCCATCAGAGAACAATCCGCTTACATCAACAGAAGTTCCGTCAATTCCGATTGCAACTTTGTTTTCTCCGGCAGCACCTGAGTAAGTTCGTTTTGTTCCAGAACCAACGCCAGCACCGACTGCAGGATTATATTTACGGAAGTTACCGACTTTTCCCCAGTGAGCAACTTGCGCTTTCTTTGAACCTTCAATTTCATCCCAGTTCATGTCGCCGCGAGTCATCATGTCTGTGTCTCCGCATCCTAAATATGCCTGAGGACGACTTGATTCATCACCATAGTAAATCTGGATTCCGCCCGGTAAAAGCGTAAACATTGTTCCCTGTGCAATTGCATCAGAAGGACGGCAGAGTTTTGTATCGTGACTTGAAAGATATGTAAGAACATTGTTCAAGTTTCCGTTATTATCATCATCTTTCTTTGCTGTATTTATGCTAAGATAAGTGTTCCAGTCGCTTGAAGAAGGATAAGAAGAAGAAGTTCCTCCACCTTGAGAGCCGTTGTAACTGAAGTTAATCATAGAGTCAAACTTACCTGTTCCGTAGTATTCACCACCAGAACCACCGATTGCAGTCCAGCCGAAACATTCACCTGTCATCCAGAATGATTCATCCCAGTCAGCAGCGCCAGTATCAACGCCGTTATACAATTTTGACTTTGAAGAATCGTTTCTCCATGCTTCGAGAGCAGCTGTACAGGCATCTTTTAACTGTCCCCAGCGGAACGGTTCAACATGTTTTGCAGTATCACAGCGGAAGCCGTCAATACCAACTTCACGAACCCATGCAGAAAGCCATGCAACCTGATAATCAGCAGGAGCAACATTCATATCTGTACGATAGTTACCGTTTATAGAAAGCCAGTCTGTATCAGCGACAGAAGGATTGTAATAAGATGCTTTGTATTCAGCTGTATCAACGCTGTTCCATTTTGTATTGTGAACTGGAGCAATTCCTACACTTGAAGTAAGTTCAGTTTTTACATCAGGAAGACCGCCGCAAGAGCCGCCGTATTCAGAACCAGAAGTATAACCAAACGAACGAATCCAAGGACCAAACCAGGAATCATCCCATAAATCGTTATCCCATTTTACAGTATCATTTGCATACCATTCAGTTTTTCCTGACGTAGGATTCAACGCTTTTTCAAGCCAGCCGTCAGTGTGTTCTGTGTAACCGTGCTTAAATGTAACCATATCCTGAGTATTGTTATAGCCAACATGGTTCATAACAATATCCATAATTACGCGGATTCCTTTTGAGTGACAGGCATTTACGAATGTTCTAAGTTCTTCTACAGTACCCATATTCTGGTCCATACTTGACCAGTCAAGTGTGTAATAACCGTGGAATGCGTAATGAGGGAATGCACCGTTCTTTCCGCCTACCCAACCGTGAGCCTGTTCATAAGGAGCGGTAATCCAGATAGCGTTTACACCGAGTTTGTCAAAATAATCAAGTTTCTGTGTAAGTCCCGCAAGGTCACCGCCGTGGAATGTTGCAACATTTTCATCGCCACTAAGTCCGTTCTGGCGGAAATATGAATGGTCATTCGTTGTGTCGCCGTTGTAAAAGCGGTCTGTAAGAACAAAGTATGCGTTTACGTTGTCCCAGGTGAATGGGTCTTCTTTTGAAGGGTCAACATATCGGCTTGTATAAGAAGCGCTTTCTGTTGTTGTTCCTACAGAGTTTGTTACAGTTGCAGAAACCGTAATCGATTGAGCATCTTGTGTAATTCCTAAATCTGAAAGAGTCTTTGTAAATGTTCTGGCAGTTGTTCCCATATCATATTCTTTGCCGTTAATCGTAACCTTTGCAGAAGAAATTGTATCATAACCGTTTGTAAATGTTACAGAAATTGAACCGGTCGTTTTTACTGTACTTCCAGAAGCAGGTTTCAATGTTACACTTGGCGCTACAGGATCTGGTTTTATAGTAGGGTCTGAATCGTAGAAAGTTTTTTCAGCACCACAAACGCCTTTTGCATCGTACCAGAATGTAGTTGCCTTACCTGAAGCAATATCTTCACCAGAATTCAATTTAAATGTAAATGTTTCTCCAGCAGTATAATAGTCTGAAGGAATTTTAATTACATACCAGTTTTCATCATTGTTTAAACCAGTTGCCTTTTCCATTACAGGCTGATTTGCCCAAGCGTAACCCATTAACTTAGTTGATTCAAGTCCGCTTTCCTGCCATACCCAGATTTTTGGTGCAGTATCTGCAGAAACGTAAATCTTTACGCCTGCTTGTTCAACAGCTGTAAGAGAAGCACTTGCATTTGCAGTACCTTTTTCATTTGTTGCGCTTGCAGTAACAGTAAAATTACCTGCAGAAGCAACGTCAGAAACATTGATTGTAAGAACATTGTTTGTAAAATCAGAATATGAATATGATTTTGAACCTGCTTTTACTAAAGCGGCAGAAATTGTTCCGCTGCCGTCTGTAAGTGTAACTGTGATTTTTCCTGTTGAAGAAACTTCACCAGATGCAGGACTGATTGTTACTGTTGGTTTTGTAACAATTGCAGGATTTACAACGCTAAGTGTTACACCGCCATTTACCGGCGATGGATTAGTAGCTGAACTAGATGAACCGTCATACCAGAAAGTTCCTGCAAGACCTGAAATTTCCTGATTTCCAGAATTAATCTTAAATTTAATATTCCCACCAGAAGAAACTGAAGAAAAATCTGCCATATACCAGCCAGTTGGGTCGGTCATATAATCTGTTGTTGCCGCTGCCATTTTTGGCTGAGTATTCCACTCCTGACCCAATGCTGATGAAAGAGCAACCTCATTACCAGAAGTTTCCCAAGCCCAGATTGTAGGTGCAGAATTTGCCTTAACGAACACAATTGTCTTATCGCTAAAGTCAATTGCACCAAATTTAGCAGTAACCTTTGTTTCAACCCCTTCGCCAACAACAATAGCTTTTTCTGTAACTTTTGCTCCATTTGAATCAAGAACCAGAATGCGGTAATTACCTTCTGCAACGTCAAATGAAAGTGTATCACTGGCAGAAGCAACAGCTTTTACTTCGCTTGCTGGGTCTGTAATCTGAACTTTGTAACCTGCAATATCTGCAGCAGTTACAGAAACTGTTCCTGTTGCTTTTCTGTAATTAGAAGAATCTTTAAGTGATGGATAATCATCTGCTATTTTTTTTGAATCAACAAGACTTCCATGAACAGAAGGAATTGCAGCTTCCAGAATGCTGGCTGAAATAGAAGAAACATCTGTTCCTTTCCAAATTAAGTTATAATAAACTGCACCTAAAGCAGTTGTATTCCAGTCTACTGTTGTGCTGTTTGTTCCAGATTTTATATCTGTTACAGCATAAAGAACAGCTCCGTCCACATTTGAACGAACTTCTACAACTCGGTTTGCACCAACAGGAATTCTTTCTACTGTTGCAGATGCTCTTCCAGACATGATTTCCACTTTTCCAGAAGCAGAAACAGGAGTCATTCCTGAACCGTAAACAGTAACTGTTGCTTCTGTAAGTTCAGAAACATCCAAAGCACGAGAATCATCACCAATTGTAAGTGAACCGTATTCTACAGCTTTTGAATTACTTAACTGTGAAAGAAGTAAAACTGATCCATTGTCTTCCAGCTGATTAGAACAGCCAAAGAAGGCAAGACAAGACGCAATGAGCGCTAAAAATGCATAAAAACTTTTTTTCATTATGTCCTCACTTTTTATACTACTTTCAGAGTAAGGGCATTTTTTTGATTTGTCAAATTTTTTTTAAAAAAATCGCATTTTCTGCAATTTTTTTATATTCTGAAAACAGAATTTAGCTTCAGACTTACACCAGCTTTTCCATTGCTTCTTCCCAAGCCACATTTAGTTCATCAATTTTAGCTGCAAGAACATCAATTTTTGACTGAACCTCTTTTGCCTTTGCACCGTTTGAATATACTTCCGGGAGGCTCATTTTCTGTTCCAAAGCGGATTTTTCGTTTTCCGCATCTTCTATTTCTTTTTCAATGCGGGCAACTTCCTTTTCGTTCTTTCGTTTTTCAGCTTCCAGTTTTTTCTGTTCTTCCCAGTTCATTTTGCCGGCAGATTTTGTGGTTTCGACAGGCTCAACCACCGCGTTTCGGCCAGCTGCGGAGTTTGTAGATTTTACAGAAGTTACGGCAATTCCTGTACCAGATTCAAACTGACCTACAGTTCCTTCTGATTCAGCCTGAATGCGCTCCATGTAATAGCGGTAATCACCAGGAAATTCTCTGTGACGACCTGGAGTAAGTTCAAGAACCTTTGTTGCAAGACCTTCAATAAATCCGCGGTCATGGCTTACAAAAATTACCGTACCGCCAAACGCCTTTAATGCATTCATCAGAACATCTTTTGAATGCATATCAAGATGGTTTGTAGGTTCATCAAGAATAAGGAGATTATTAGGACTGAGCAGAAGCTGAAGCAGGGCAATTCGGCTTTTCTCTCCACCGCTAAGCACATCAAGACTTTTAAATACGTCGTCGCCACGGAACAGAAAAGCGCCAAGCATATCGCGAACTTTTGGAATGAGTTCTGTTGGTGCGCGGCTTTCCACGTAATCAAGAATTGTTTCGCTACCCTTAATTGTTTCTGCATTGTCCTGACTGAAATATCCGATTTTAACGCCGCTTCCGGGAATAATTTCGCCGGCAGAAACTGGATCAACACCTGCAAGCATTCTGAGCAAAGTTGATTTACCAGTTCCGTTGCGGCCTGCAACAACAAGAAGCTCGCCATTTTCTACCGTTAAATCTAGATTTTCAATTACATTTCTTACGCCATCATAAGATTTTGTAAGTCCTTTTGTGCGCAGAACAAGATTTCCTGCATGAGGTGCAGGTGGAAATTTAAAATGAATCTTTTTTAAAGATTCAGGAATTTCAATTTTATTGGCAAGAATCTTATCCAGAGCTTTCTGTCTGTCCTGAGCCTGAGCAGCTTTTGTTGCCTGCACACCAAAACGCCGGATAAAATCCTGAAGTTTTGCAATTTCATCCTGCTGCTTTTCATATTCTGCCATCAGAGTCTGAAGTTCTACTTCACGAACCTTTTCATAATGAGTAAAGTTGCCTTTATATCGTTTTAAATCACCGTTAAAAAGCTCATAAACTTCGTTGATTGTAACGTCAAGAAAATACCGGTCGTGACTTACAAGCAGGAAAGCACCTTTAAAATTCACAAGGAATTTTTCAAGCCAGTCCCGGGCTTCAATATCAAGATAGTTTGTAGGTTCATCAAGGAGCAGAATATCTGGATTCTGCATAAGAGCTTTGGCAAGGGCAATTCGCATCTGCCAGCCGCCACTAAATTCTTCTGTCTGACGCTGGAGATCTTCCCGACTGAAACCAAGCCCAAGAAGTACGCTTTCTGCCTGAGTTTCACGGCGATGCCAGCCTGATTCTTCCAGTGCTGTAAGTAAAAGTGACTGACGTTCCAGAAGATTGTCTGTGTTTCCTGTTCCGGCTTTTAACTGGTCACCGATTGAATCAATTTCCTGCTGCAGTTTGTAGCCAAAATCAAATGCCTTGTCGGCTTCCTGGCGCAAAGTACAACCGTGATGGGTAAGTCCGCTCTGAGGAAGATATGCAATCCGTGTGTCTTTCTGTGCAATGCGGCTTCCGCTGTCTGGATTAACAAGACCTGCCATAACTTTTATGAGTGTTGATTTTCCGGCTCCGTTTGCACCTGTCAATGCAGCTTTTGTTCCGGTCATAAGGTTTACGCTTACGTCTTTAAGAATATCTCTATCGCCAAATGCAAGGCTTACCTGTGAAAACTGTACAAACGCCATAGTTATTTACTCCCCTATGCTGAAGAACATTACAAGAGGAGAAATTGCTCTTTCATAAATCGTGCTGTTTTTAATTGTTGTACCAGTTGCATCTTCAAGGCGCAAACCGTTTTCTTCTATTTTGTAAAGGAAATTCACTTCTTTGTTCATGCCATCAAACTTAAAGGTCAGAACGCCGTCATAAGATGTGCGCAAAGCTTTTGTAAGGAAATATTTATTTTCGATTTTTCCCCTGCCTTTTGCATTAGCGCTGATAATACCAGAAGAAACAACAAGTCTGTTATTTGTCCAGGTAAATTCCTGATTTTCACCAAGAGAAAGTGAACCATAGCTTTTACTGTTGAATTTTGGACCGTACATATAAAGCTGTTCGTACTCAGTTTCGCGGCGTGCAATTTCTGCCGTAAGAATTTCGTTTATATCGCCATCAATTGTAACCAGATTAAAATCTTCAGGTTTGCCGCTTTCACCTGTATAACGAACAACAATATAATTGCCTTTTCGAACAGTTACTATAATTGGAATATCTTTTAACTGGTATGTGTTATAACCTGTTGAATCTGCCCCTTTATATTCCCAGCTTTTATCAACTTTTGGCATTTTAAAACTAAGTTTTTTTGATTCTTCATCAAGATGAAAACAATATGACGGAACAAGCTTTTGCAAATCAATTCTATTTGAATCAATCATGTCCTTATATGATTCCGGATACCAGGTAAGCAGAAGCTTTGCATCAAAATCTGCATTTGGATTTTCAATTTCTTCCTGAATTTCACCGCCAATACGTCTTCCTGTTGCATCTGTTTCAAAAGGACGAAGGTTATAACTGAAACAGCAGCCGCTGGTGCCGTCAGACGTAAGGATTTTAAGCCATTCCCCTTCAAGAGGTTTTCCGCCTGTCATTGGAGCCTGACCTTTTACTTTATAAAGAAGCTTAACAGTCTCGTTTTTGCGCAGACGATACACCTGTTTTGCTGTATTTACGGCTTCTGCACGCATAGGAAGCCCGTCAAGTGCTACAGTTGCGTATTTATGACTGTAATCTGCATAACGATTTTTCAATTTATTTACTTTTGACTTGGAAACTGGCTCTGTAAGCTGCCAGAGAGGAACTTCAAATTTTCCTTCTGATGTTCCAATAACGTAAACGTGGGAAATATTTGAACGGATGTAAACAGGAACAACATCCCCATCCTGCAGACCTTTTTCCGGGATATTCCACAGCAAAACGCTGTATCCCATTATTTTTGAACAAGAAGAAATCAATACAAGGGAAAATGCTAATAAAACTGAAAAAATAATTTTGCGCATAATCAGATTTTAACAGAAAGCAGGATAATTTTCTATATTTCAAAAAAACTGATTTATTTTAAAATTTTTTCAATTTCATTGCAGAATTCAGCACATTATTCACGTTAACTATATGTAGTTCGAATTTCGGGTTTTTGAAAATAGATTATAAAGTGCCAGTAAAAACTCGAAATTCGTCCTATTTAGTTCGAATTTCGAATTTTAATTGGAATGCATAAAATTGATTTTTATAATCCCATTTGCATTATGAAAATACTGCCAGTCAGAAAGGGACTGTCAAAACCGCTAGCTAGCGTTGCTACATTCGCAAGTCGGCAAGGAAACTATCGTTTCCGACTTGCGAATGTTTTTGACAGCCTCTTTCTTCCTTCCCGTATTTTCATAATTAAACAATTTTTTTGTAAAATCAATTTTATGTTTAATTTGCAAAAAACTCGAAATTCGTCCTATTAATCATTTACAAGGAAAATAACATGAACAATGAAAAAAGTTTAGAAGAGAAATGGGAAGAAGCATGGCTTGAAAACAACTTTATTTTTTACCACGTATTTCACAACAATCCGGATCTGTGCAAAAAGTTATTGGAAATTCTTTTACAGATTAGCATTGACCGCATCGAAATGCACAACGAAGAAACCATTTATGTGGATTACGAGGCAAAAGGAGTACGGCTTGATGTTTACGCAAAAAATTCCAGTCAGGCGTTCAACATTGAAATGCAGGTTCTGGACACAAAGGATTTGCCAAAACGCAGCCGCTATTACCAGGCTCTGATTGATGTAGACTGCTTAAAATCTGGCCAGCTTTATGAAACTCTTAAAGATTCTTACATTATATTTATCTGCATGGAAGACATCTTCGGGAAAGGACTGCCGATTTACCAGTTTGAAAATTTCTGCGTGCAGAAGAAAGATTTGCGGCTGGGCGAAAATACCTACAAATACTTTTTTATAGCACCAAACTGTGATAAAATCGAAAATAAAGAACAGTTTGCGTTTTTTAAGTTTTTGACCAAGCGAGAACAGGAAAGTGATTTTACACAGCAGCTTGCCCAAATGACCAGAAATGCAAAAATAAATCTGCAGGTAAGGAACAAATACATGGAATACGAACGCCTAAAAGCATACGCAAGATTAGATGGTTTTACTGAAGGCAGGGCTCAAGGTCTGGCTCAAGGTCGTGCTGAAGGTCTGGAAGAAGGCAGAGCTCAAGGTCAGGCGAAAGGCAGAGCACAAGGTCAGGCGGAAGCAAATTTAAAGAATGCAATAATTGCTGTAAAAGAGTTTAATCAAACTCCGGAAATTGTGGCTGAAAAATTTAGCGTTAGCCTGGTTGAATTACAAAAAGCATTGGCTGAATGATAAAATAAAGAACAGTTTGCGTTTTTTAAGTTTTTGACCAAGCGAGAACAGGAAAGTGATTTTACACAGCAGCTTGCCCAAATGACCAGAAATGCAAAAATAAATCTGCAGGTAAGGAAC
>JAFOCI010000050.1 GCA_017381365.1 Treponema sp. | reverse complement strand
CGGTAATGGTGGAACAAAGTGTCCTCCTAAATCCACGAATATCAGGATGGTCTAGTGCCGAAAATCTTGATTTCTAAAACCTTTTCTTTTTTATATTAAATTTTGTTTTGTCATTGACAAATGGCACAACATATCAGGAGAAGATTCAGGATATGTTCTTCTTTTATACAATGATGAACCAGTTGGTTCGGGTACGCGTGAAGCTTCAATATTTGAAGAATTCGAAGAGAATAATGACTATAATATAGATGCAGAGAATAAGAACATTTATATTTTGACTGCAGAAGGTTTAAAAAAGTATGAGGAATGGTGTAATAAAATAATTGAAAGTATGGGTGAATAAAAACTTTTTACACTCATAACTTTTAGTCCACAGCGGGCGCTATAAATGCACAAAGGAAATCTTATGTGCCGTTATGGGTCTGCTGTGGATTTTTTTTGCGAAATAACTAACTGGCAATCCATTATGACCGCGCCAGGGGTGGAGTGGCAGCCCTTGGGCTGTTCCGTAGCGCAGCGCAGGAATGAGTAAGGCTTTGCCGACGGAACCACGGAACACCTGTTGCAAATGGAATTTGCGCCCTTAAAAACAAAAAAAGCATTGGTTGAAAATTCGGGAATTTGCGGATATAATTAAAGCATGGGTGTGGAAAAAAAATCTGTAAAGGCGGCTGAAAAGTCTGCTGCAAAAAAAACTGATGCTGCCGCAAAAACTGTAAAGACGGCAAAAACCGAAGAAACTGTAAAATCAATAAAAACTGAAAAGGCTGCGGAAACTGTGGCTGTTGAAAAAAAAGTGCCTGCGGCTAAAAAATCTCCTGAAAATCCTGTTGTTTACGATGAAAATTCAATTCTTCATCTGGAAGGGCTTGAACATATTCGTCTTCGTCCTGGTATGTATATCGGGTCTTTGGGGGACGGCACCAATGAAAACGACGGTATCTATATTCTCTTAAAGGAAGGCGTTGATAACTCTGTTGACGAATTTTCCCAGGGTTATGGCGACAAAATTGATATTGAAATCAAAGATGGACATGTAAAGATTCGCGACTATGGGCGTGGTATTCCGCTGGGAAAGCTGGAGCAGTGTGTTAGCGACGTAAATACTGGCGCAAAATACAATAATTCTGTTTTTAAGCAGGCTATTGGTATGAACGGTGTTGGTATTAAGGCTACAAACGCGCTTTCTTCTTATTTCCGTGCTGCAAGTATCCGCGACGGAAAAATGGCTGTTGTGGAATACCAGCGGGGTGTTAAAAAATCGGCTCATATTGGGGATGCAAAGCCTGGCGTAAAGAACGGCACTTATCTTGAATTTGTTCCTGATACTGAAATGTTCGGTAAATATAATTTTAACATGGAGATGGTTGAAAAACGTCTGTGGAATTATGCTTACTTGAATCCAGGTTTGAAAATCAACTGCAACGGAAACATTTTTCTTAGTGAAAAGGGGCTGGAGGATTTGATTGTGCGGGAAATGGACGGCGCAAAGAATTCTTTGTACAAGCTGTTCAGTTATAAGGGCGAAAATCTTGAATTTGTTCTTTCCCATACTTCCAGTCTTGATAAATTTGTTTATTCTTTTGTAAACGGACAGTCTACTGATGACGGCGGTACTCATGTTACTTCTTTTCTGGATGGTTTTACAAAGGGGGTTAATTCTTTCTTTAAAAAGCAATATGACGAAAAGGATGTGACGGCTGGTTTAATTGTTGGACTTAAAATCGGGCTTGATAATCCTATGTTTACCAGTCAGACAAAAAATAAGCTGGGTAATGTTGAAATTCGTGGGCCGATAATCCAGGAAACTCAGGCGGTTGTTGATGACTGGCTGCGTCATAATCCTGATGTGGCTGGTGCGCTGGAAGAGAAAATCATCCGCAACATGAAGGCCCGTGACGAAATCAATAATGTTACGGCAAAGCAGGTTAGGGATGCGGCAAAGACTATTTCTTTTCAGATTCCTAAGCTTAAGGATTGCCGCTATCACCTGCAGGATGGAACAAAGGGTGAAAATTCCATGATTTTCATTACTGAGGGTGATTCGGCTACTGGTTCTATGGTTGGCTCCAGAGATGTTTCTTATCAGGCGATTTTCAGTTTGCGCGGTAAGCCTGAAAATATGTATGGCCGCAAAAAAACTGCGCTTTTTGAAAACGAAGAATTAAAGAATCTTACGTTCAGTCTTGGAATTCAGAATGATATTGAAGGTTTGCGCTACAGCAAAATTGTAATTGCAACCGATGCGGATAACGATGGTTTTCATATCAGAAATCTGGTGATGACTTATTTTCTTTTGTATTTTGAAGAGCTTGTTCTGCGTGGTCATCTTTACATTCTGGAAACTCCTTTGTTCCGTGTGCGAAACAAGACTAAAACCATTTACTGTTATTCAGAGGCAAGTCGTGACAAAGCTCTTAAGGAACTTGGAAAGGGCTGTGAGACTACACGATTCAAGGGGCTTGGTGAAATTAGTCCAAAGGAATTCGGGCAGTTTATTCGGGAGCGAAAGGATGGAGAATCAGAAGACGTTGGTATTCATCTTACTCCTGTAAACATTCAGACTTTAAAGAATGTTCCTGCTGTTCTGGAATTTTATATGGGCAAAAATACTCCTGAACGAAAGGATTTTATTGTTCATAATCTTGCAGAAGAAATTGACGCCTAGGTGATTTTTGCGCGGGTTGAGTTTTGAGATGGTGGTTTCGATAAACTCAACCACCGCGTTTAAAACATAACCACCACGGTCAAAACTTTAACCAGCTCTGTTAATTCTGTTCTTTTGAAACACTGGTTTCCGAAATATTTTTTGAAAATGCTTTTTTCATAAGGATTGGAACAATCATTGAAGAAACGATAATCAAAAGAATTACCGGGGCAAAATATTTGCTGTCTACGATTCCTGCTGAAAGTCCTTTCTGGGCAACGATAAGTGCAACTTCTCCACGTACCATCATTCCAAGACCAACCTTATAAGAGTCACTCCATGAGTAGTGCATTAATTTTGAAATGCCGCCGCAGCCGATTATTTTGGAAAGGCAACCAACGATTACGAATGCAATGCTGAACCAGAGTAAAGAGAAATTCATTCCGGAAAGGTCTGTTTTTAATCCGATGCTGGCAAAGAAAACCGGACTGAAAATCATGTATGAGTTTATGTCGATTTTGCGCTCAATGTATGGTGCATCCAAGAGCGAGCAGAATACTACACCTGCGATGTAGGCACCTGTAATGTCTGCGATGCCAAAGAATTTTTCTGCGGCATAGGCAAATACAAAGGAAACGCCAAGTCCATAGATTGGAATGCGTCGTGAATGTGGATGTTTTTTGTCATACCAGCGGGCAAGACGGAACATAAGATAGCCTGCAACAATTGCGGAAATAAAGAACAATACTGTTTTGATTAAGATAGTTGCGATTCCGCCGGAACCTGTTCCGATTCCAAGAACAACTGTAAGTGCGATGATTCCGAATACGTCGTCGATGATTGCGGCGCTTACGATTGTCTGACCCAGGTCTGTTTTTAATTTGCCAAGTTCCTGAAGAGTTGCAACAGAAATGCTTACAGATGTTGCTGTTAAAATTGTTCCAATGAACATGGCCTTGTAGAACTGTTGTGTGCCAAAGCCGTCAAATCCCCAGAAACAGAGTGCCATGATTGTTCCCATGATTAATGGAACAAGTACACCACACAATGCAATGATTGTGGATTTTACGCCGGATTTAACAAGAGATTTAAGGTTAGTTCCTAGACCGGCACCGAACATAATCATAATTACGCCGATTTCAGAAAGGTTTGTGATGAACTGATCAACTTCACCAAAAAGAGTTCCCGGCTCATCTGCGCCAAAATTTTTAAACCATGGCAGGAATCTTAAAAGTAATCCTGCAATAATCATTCCTGCAACCTGAGGAAAGCCGATTTTTTTTGCCAGAGTTCCCATGTATTTTGCGGCAATTACAATAATACCTACAGAAACAAGAATCTGAAGAACAATTTCTCCATTTGTTACGTTTTCCATTTTAAATCCTCTTAAAAAGTCACCATATTATAATAAATTTACATTTTGCAAGGAACATAAATTTTAAAAATATTGCAAAATTATTCATTAAATGTTTATAGTTAAATCGTTAAATCAAAATTGTGATTATTTTGCAAAAAAATCGAATTTCAGGCTATAATAATAGAATATGGAAAGGTCGTCAGAAAGAGGTTCTTTTGATGAACTGGTTGCAGGAATCAGTGCAGAAGAACGAAAATTTTTACTTGCTAAATTGAATCAGAACAGAGAAAAAGAGCTTCCTCTTTTACAGCCGATGCGCGAAGAAATTGATAATTTTACATTGGATATTAAGTTAAATCATGAAAGTCTGTTGTATAAATTTATATTATGGCTGCGGACTCTTTTTACAAAAAAGCCTAAACTTGAACTGTACAATAACGATTTGATTGGTAATCTCGCTAGGAAAATAAACAGAGAGCATCCTGGAATTGTAGATGTAGGAAACGGACTTTTACAGTCATTGTTCTATGAAAAAATAAAAGAATTAAAATATGTTGCAGATTTCTTTTCGCCATACATAGCAATGATGAATGATGCTCAGGGAAAATTTTATGTTTTTCTTGGAGCATTTCTTGCACCTACAATTACAACTATGATTAATAGTGAGGTTGATCCTTATCAAATTCCTTTTGAGCGGGAAGCTACAAATGAATTACGGGCATCACTTTTAAGACGGCTGGATGCTATTTTAAAAGATATCAATCCAAATGAAAAAACAAAGCTTTATGATGCGGTACGCACCTTACATTGGTTAAAATCTTTCTGTTTTTTGTCGTATACTCATTTTATTACTCAATTTACCGCAATTATTTCAGAAAACTATACCTGTCCGTTTTCAAATGCTCAGATTGATTTCCCCGGATTTGCCAGCGTGCTATGTAATGCCAGGTCTGTTTCAAATGAAGCTTTAGAGGCGCTTTTCCTTTTTCCCCAGAGAAATGGTGGGGCAGCAGTAGAACTTGACGGGGAAACTGAAAATTCTGTAAATCAGTTTCTTTCAAAGGCAGCCACAAATATTTCCATGATTCAGATGTTTATTTCTACTGTTCCAATGGCAAATCTTGGAAAAGTTGTTTTTTCTGATTTTGACTGGCAGGTTTCTGAACCTGGTGGCGCAGAAGACTGGTTTATAAAATTCAAAGAAGAATGGAAATGCGTTTTTGATGCCCGCTGGTCTTCCTGGCTTCGTGACAGAAAAAAAGCTCAATTGGCTCAGGTTCTGAATGAAAAATTTGGACTGGAAAAATTTCCGGAGCTTACATATAGGCCATGGACAAGATTGTGGGGTGGAATGCCTTTTGCCTGCGAAATGACAGCAGGTTTTCTAGAATGGTTTGCTCTTAATGAATATCAGACAATAATTCAGATTCTTAATGCATTGATTCTGGAAGGTGTTTTCTTAAACAATGAAAATCGTGCAGAACTTTCTGAAGGTATAAATCTGTTTTCAGATGTCAATCAGGATGTTCTGGATTTTCATGCATCCCTTTCGCCTGCTGGTTCAATAGGGTCTGTATTCCAAAAGCAGATTGATGAGCACGTTCGAACAATAAAAGGTCAGTCGCTCATAAATACTATAATCGTAAATGCGGAAGCTTCTGTTCGTTCATGGGAAGCAAAATTTTGCGAGTCGGTGCGCACCATTGAAAGAGTTTTGCACGGTATTATGGATGAGGAACGTACAAAAGATTACGAAGGTCTTCAGAACTATATGACTCTAAAAGGACGAGGAAACAGAGAATTCCGTGATAAGCTTGCAGAGGCAAGAGAAAAAATTAATGAATGTCGTCAAATTCTTGGCGAAATTGAACCTCTTGATATGGCAAAAAACAGATAGTTTGAAAATCATATTTTTTTGCAGAATAATTTATACATTATCAATTAAAATTTGAATTAAAAAACTGCAAATTATAGTAGGAATTAAATGAAAAAAATAACAATTTCTAAAAATTGTAATGGTGAAAAATACGTCTCCTTTCCTTTTTTCTGCAATGGAAAAGCCGTTGATGGAGCCCGCTGGGGACTGACCTTGCGCTCTGCAGGCTCCATGCGCTTTAAATGGAACGAAACCAACGAAAATCGAATACAGACTCTTCAGCAGATTGGGGATTCTTTTGGCGGAAGAACAGTTGCTCAGGTTCAGCTTGATCACACAAAACTGGTGGAAGTTGTTGACAGGGCAGATGAAACTTTTGAAAAGATTTCTGACGGAATAATCACAAAAAATCCCATGTTAATGCCCGTGGTTACTGTTGCAGACTGTATGCCTTTGTTTCTTTTTGATCCTGTCACGAAATTTTTTGGAGTGGTTCATTCTGGATGGAAAGGAACTGGAATTGTTGAAAAAGCGGTGGAACTGGCAGTACAAAATTTTTCTGCAAAACCGGAAGATATTTGCGTTGCCATTGGACCTCATATTCGCAGCTGCTGTTATGTTGTAAATCAGGAACGGGCTGATTATTTTTTCAGGAATTTTTCTTTGGATTGTGTAAAACGAATAGAAGAGGGCGAAGTGCTTTGTAAAGGTGCCGCCTGCAGCTGGAATAGCGGCTCTGGTCCTTTGTACCGCCTTAGCCTTGAAGATGCAAATATATCTGTTCTTGCCCGCTCTGGAATCCGGGAAGAAAATATTGTCATTGCAACTGATTGTACCTGCTGCAATGACATTTTTGGTTCCAACCGCCGGGAAACAAGTCTGGGGGCAGAATTCACTGTTCAGGCTGCTTTCTGTGTATCATTATAGAATATCAATCTTTTCGCCGCCAAGAGCTTTGTTCATGCTGCGAACAGCACAGAATTTTCCGCACATTGAGCAGGTATCACTGTGGTCTTCTTCTGGTTTTCGGCTGTCACGAATCTGTCTGGCAGTTTCTGGATCCATCGCGCAGGCAAACTGAGCTTCCCAGTCAAGATTGCGCCGTGCTTCTGCCATTCTGTCGTCAATATCCCTGGCACCAGGAATTCCTTTTGCAATATCTGCCGCATGTGCCGCAATTTTGCTGGCAATAATGCCCTGTTTTACATCCTCAACGTTTGGAAGAGCAAGATGCTCTGCAGGAGTAACGTAGCACAAAAAACTTGCTCCGTTCATTGCCGCAATTGCGCCGCCAATGGCAGAAGTTATGTGGTCGTATCCTGGTGCAATGTCCGTAACCAGCGGTCCCAGAACGTAAAAAGGTGCTCCCATACAGATTGTTTCCTGAACCTTCATGTTGGCTGAAATCTGATCCATTGGAACATGTCCAGGTCCTTCTACCATTACCTGAACGTTGTGAGCCCATGCACGTTTTGTAAGCTCGCCAAGTCGCACCAGCTCTTCAATCTGGCACACATCAGTTGCATCCGCAAGACAACCAGGGCGGCATGCATCACCAAGAGAAATTGTAACGTCGTGCTTTTCGCAGATGTCAAGAATTTCATCGTAATATTCATAAAAAGGATTTTCATTTCCAGTCATGCTCATCCATGCAAAAACAAGAGAACCGCCGCGGCTTACAATGTTCATTTTACGTTTGTGCTGTTTAATCTGTTCTATTGTTTTGCGTGTAATTCCGCAATGAATTGTAACAAAATCAACGCCGTCTTCTGCGTGTAAACGCACAACATCAATAAAATCCTTTGCAGTCAAAGTTTCCAAATCCCGCTGATAATGGATTACGCTGTCGTAAACTGGAACAGTTCCAATCATTGCCGGGCATTCAGAAGTCAGTTTCTGGCGGAAAGGCTGAGTGTTTCCGTGGCTTGAAAGGTCCATGATTGCTTCTGCACCCATATTTACGGCGCTCATAACCTTCTGCATTTCAATGTCGTAGTCCTTGCAGTCACGGCTTACGCCCAGATTTACGTTGATTTTAGTGCGAAGTGCCTTTCCAACGCCTTCCGGGTTCAAGGATTTGTGATGCTTGTTTGCAGGAATTGCAACTTTTCCTTCGGCAACCAGCTTCATAAGGCGGCTCACGTCCATTTTTTCTTTTTCTGCAACAGTTTTTATTTCTGGTGTAACAATGCCTTTTCTTGCGGCATCCATCTGTGTTGTGTATTCCATTTAATTTCTCCAAAAAATAATTTATAGGAGGGCGACAAACCTGTCGTTCGGACCTTTGGTTCTCACTTACACATAAGAGGCTGTCCAATAAGTTTGCATTACGGTGGTTGAGTTTATCGAAACCACCACATTTAGTGTAGCAGTCATTTCGACAAGTGGTTCCTGAGCCTGTCGAAGGGCTCAATGAGCGCTACACTCATTACTTTTGGGACAACCCCTCTGTCACGGGCAGTCTGATTAGCCCTTAGGAGGGCGCCTGCCCTACGCAAAAGCCAGCGGTGGTTTCGCAGGCTCAACCATCGCCGTCTTTTGCTACCCCTCTGCCTAGGGGTCTTACCCCTAAAACCCCGCTGTCAGTCGGCTTTTCTTTTGTATTCCACATTCCAGTTATGCATCAGCGGACCGCTGCCTTTTCCAAGATTCAGCATTGCGCCAATTGCATTGGAAAGATATTCCTTTGCCTTGCAGGTGGCTTTTGCAATAGAATCGCCCTTTGCAAGATTTGCGGCAATGGCACTGGAAAGAGTGCAGCCTGTTCCGTGAGTGTTCGGATTCTCAATGCGCTTTCCCATGAACCATCTTCCGTTTTTTCCGTCATACAGAAAATCATTTGCATCGCTTATGCTGTGTCCGCCTTTTACAAGAACAGCGCAGCCAGATTCAAAACAGATTTTTTCTGCCGCTACCTGCATGTCCATTTCTGATTCAATTTTCATTCCAGAAAGAATTTCCGCCTCCGGAATGTTTGGAGTAACAACTGCTGCAAGTGAAAAAAGCTGTTTTTTTAAAGTTTCAACTGCTTCTTCAGAAATCAGCTTTGAACCGCTTGTTGCCACCATGACAGGATCAACTACAATGTTTTTCAAATCATATTTTTTTATGCAGCTGGCAATAACTTCAATCTGCTGGCTGGACGGAATCATTCCTGTTTTTACGGCATCCGGCTTAATGTCCGTAACAACAGCTGTTATCTGCTGTTCAAGAAATTCAGGAGTCACCTCCGAAATGCCAGAAACTCCGGTTGTGTTCTGGGCTGTTAATGCTGTGATTGCGCTCATGGCATAAATGCCGTTGCAGGTCATAGTCTTAATGTCAGCCTGAATTCCTGCTCCACCACAAGAATCGCTTCCTGCAATTGTAAGTGCAGTTTTCATTTGTTTTCCTCACTTTTAAAAAACTTTTTTACTTCTATAAAATTGCAGAAAAATGCAGAGCAGATTTTTTTCATTTCATCTGCGTTCTTTCTGCTTGTTTCATCGTAAATTCCTGCAGTTTTGTAGCCCGCTGCGGCGGCAACTTTTACGGCATATAAAGCATCTTCAAAAATCCAGCATTCTTTGGGAGACGCATTCAAAGCGGCAGAAACTTTCATAAAAAATTCTGGATTTGATTTAGAAAGCATTTCCTCTGTGCTTGTGAAAATCTTTTCAAAGCAATCCAGAATTCCAAGACGTTCAAGGGCCGGCGTAAAAAGCTCTCTGTCTGAATTTGTGCAGATTGCCATTCTTACTCCTTTGCGTTTAAGGAATTCAAGAAAATCTTTAACGCCTTCCTTCTGTGGGATTGTGAGTCTGTAGGCATCGCTTAAAAAATGATTTACTTTTGCACACATTTCTTCTATTGAAATGGAAAGTCTGTATTTTTCAATCATGTAGGCGGCGCCTTCCGTCATGTTCATTTCTAAAAGCTTTGCGCCTAAATCTTTTTCCGCCTGAATTCCCATCTGTGCAAGAATGTCTTTTCCTGCGTTTGCCCAGACTGGCATTGAGTCTAAAAGGGTTCCGTCTAAGTCAAAAATTGCGGCTTTCATCAGGAATTAGTCCTTAAGCATTTCTTCTGTGTTTTTGCGCAATTCCATAGTTGCAGATTTGATGTCTTTCTGTGAAAAAATTGCACTGATTACAGAAATTCCGCAGATTCCGCTGCCTTTAAGCTGCTGCACATTGTTCTTTGTGATTCCACCGATTGCAACAACAGGAATTTTTACAGAACTGCAGATTTCCTTAAGCTGCAGGTGGCTTACTTCGCTGGCATCATCCTTGGAAGAAGTAGGAAATACTGCTCCCACGCCAAGATAGTCCGCACCGTGTTTTTCTGCCAGCAGGGCTTCCTCTACATTTTTTGCGGAAACGCCGATTATTTTGTCTGGTCCAAGAAGGGTTCTTACGTCAAGGGCTTCCATGTCGCTTTGACCAACATGAACGCCGTCGGCATCAATTCGTTTTGCAAGTTCAACATTGTCATTTACAACAAACGGAACCTTGTATTTTGCGCAAAGTTTTTTAAGGGCAATTGCTTCGGCCTCAAAATTTGCTTCATCCAGATCTTTTTCTCTAATCTGAATGAAAGTCGCG
Organism: Treponema sp.; assembly: GCA_017381365.1. Lineage (GTDB taxonomy): Bacteria > Spirochaetota > Spirochaetia > Treponematales > Treponemataceae > Treponema_D. The sequence goes on along the minus strand of JAFOCI010000050.1, from coordinate 37,713 downwards.
CCGCCTTCCAGGGCTTCTTCTGTCTGTTCCAGCAAAGTTTTTTCACCAGTCCAGTGACGGTCTGTGATTGCATACAATAAAAGTGATTTTTCTAAGTTAAAAGATGTGCTCATAATTCTTCCTACGTTGGCATTATCCAAATCAGGTTTCGGGTCAAGACAACAGTCTACTCTCAGCAAGGTTCTGACCAAGCTCCCCACCGTCATTATCGTAAAAAAGATGATTTTGAGCAAGGTTTTTAGAGGGCAGACTTTTTCTGACTGGAAGTATTTTCATAATGCAAATTGCCTGAAATTCAAGTTTTTTGAAAATTAAACATAAAATTGATTTTACAAAAAAATTGTTTAATTATGAAAATACGGGAAGGAAAAAAGAGGCTGGCAAAAATGTGCACAAGTCGGGGTTGTCCAATAAGTTTGCATTACGGTGGTTGAGTTTATCGAAACCACCACATTTAGTGTAGCAGTCATTTCGACGAGTGGTTCCTGAGCCCTTCGGCAGGTGGTTTCTGAGACTGTCGAAGGGCTCAATGAGCGCTACACTCATTACTTTTGGGACAGCCCCTTGCCGACTTGCGCATGCTAATGCCTGCTTACTTAGTTTTACTTTGACCGCAGTTCTAAAAAATACCTCCTCTTAAAGTAATCTTGAAATAATTGATAATAACGTGTCAATTCATTAAAATAGAACATTATGAAAGCAATTGAATTAGAAAAAGCCTATAACCCAAAAGATTTTGAAGATCGTATTTACGACAAATGGGACAAAGAAAATTATTTTAAGCCAGCCAGTGATGCTGACTCTCCAATCCATGAAAACTATGTCTGCAGCTGCAAAGAATGTGGCGGCAAGACAGGAATGTATTCAGTTGTAATTCCTCCTCCAAACGTAACAGGCGTGCTCCACATGGGTCACGGTTTGAACAATACACTTCAGGACATCGTTGTCCGCTATCACCGTATGAAGGGTGACAATACTTTGTGGCTTACTGGTACAGACCATGCCGGTATTGCAACTCAGAACGTTGTTGAACGCCAGCTTAAAAAAGAAGGCAAAAGCCGCAATGACCTGGGCCGGGAAGCTTTCATTGAACGCACATGGCAGGTAAAAGAAGCTCACCACGATATCATCGTTAAGCAGCAGTGAAAGCTTGGTAACTCTACAGACTGGGAGCGGGAACGCTTTACTTATGACGAAGGTCTTTCTAAGGCTGTCCGCGAGGTTTTCGTAACACTTTACGAACGTGGACTTATGTACAAAGGCCAGCGTCTTGTAAACTGGTGTCCTCGCTGTGGAACTGCCCTTGCAGATGACGAAGTAGACCACGAAGATACACAGGGTGCAATGTATCACCTTTACTATGAATATGCAGACGGTTCTGGAAAAATCGAAGTTGCTACAACTCGTCCAGAAACTTTCTTTGGTGATACAGCTGTTGCCGTAAATCCAAATGATGAACGCTACAAGTCAATCGTTGGAAAGATGCTTAAGCTTCCACTTACAGGAAAAGAAATCCCAATCATCGCTGATGACTATGTTGACATGGAATTCGGAACTGGTATGGTAAAAATCACTCCAGCTCATGACCCTAACGACTGGGAAGTTGGTAAGCGTCATAACCTTGAAGTAATAAATCTTCTTACTCCAGATGGAAAAATGAACGAAAACGTTCCTGAAAAATATCAGGGACTTAAACCAGAAGAAGCCCGTAAGCTTGTAATTGAAGACCTTACAGAAGCCGGTCTTTTCAAAGAAGAAGAAAAGATGGTTCACTCGGTTGGTAAATGTTACCGCTGTAAGACTGTTGTTGAACCATATTTGTCTAGCCAGTGGTTCGTAAAAATGAAACCGATGGCAGACAAGGCTTTGGCTGCATGGAAAAACGGAGACATTCAGTTCTTCCCAAAAAAATGGGAAAATACATATTCTCACTGGCTTGAAAACATCCGCGACTGGTGTGTAAGCCGTCAAATCTGGTGGGGTCACCGCATTCCTGCCTGGTACTGTGACGATTGTGGAGAAACAATGGTCAGCCGTACAGACATCTGTGAATGTACAAAGTGTAAGAGCAAAAACGTTCACCAGGACCCAGATGTACTTGATACATGGTTCTCTTCATGGCTATGGCCTTTCAGTACTCTTGGCTGGCCGGAAAAGACTCCAGATATGGAAACTTTCTTCCCTACAAGTGCACTTGTAACTGCATACGACATTATCTTCTTCTGGGTAAGCCGCATGATTATGGCTTCTCTGGAATTTACAGGAAAAGTTCCTTTCCACGACATTTATATCCACGGTCTTGTACGCGATAAGCAGGGCCGCAAAATGTCTAAGTCTTTGGGTAACGGTATTGACCCTCTGGAAATCATCGACCTTTACGGTTCAGATGCCCTTAAGTACACACTTTCATTCATGTGTGCCCAGGGACAGGATATTCTTATCGATAAAGACAGCTTTAAGCTTGGTTCACGCTTCTGTAATAAGGTTTGGAATGCAAGCCGCTACATTCTTGGAAATCTTGAAGGCCGTAACCTTATTCCTGTAAAAGATGCTGACCTTACAGAACTTGATAAATGGATTTACAGCCGTTTGAATGCTGCCGTTAAGGCAAACCGGGAAGCCCTTGAAAGCTACCGCTATAACGATGCAGCTTCCAGCCTTATGGAATTCTTCTGGAATGAATTCTGTGACTGGTATGTTGAAGCTACAAAACTTTCGTTCTGGCACGGCGATGAACACGAAAAAGACAGAGCAGTTTCTGTTCTTTTGAATGTACTTGAAGAATCCCTCAGACTTCTTCACCCGTTCATGCCATTTGTTACAGAAGAAATCTACGGTAAGCTTCCTCTTGAAGAAATTGTTGAAAACAGAAAGAAGGCTGGAAAGAACAAGATTCTTTCTGAAAGCGTTTATAAGGCAATGCTTATTAATGCTCCATTCCCTTGCGTTGCTGCAGAACGTGACAACCCAGCTGTTCAATCTCGTTTTGACGTTCTTAAAGATCTTATCGGTCAGGTTCGTGCTCTTCGCGCCGAATGTGGAATTGACCCTGCAAACAAGATTAACATCGCTATCCTTGTTACAAAGGGAAGTGAAGCTGAAGTTTGTCACGAAAAAGTAGACATGATTAAGCTTCTTGCAGGAGTAGCAAACGTTGAATTTGTTGAAGCAAAACCTGCAAGCTCTGTTGGTACTGTGGGCAAAGGATTTGAAGCTTTTATCCTGGTTGACGAATCAATCAACAAGGATCAGCTTATTGCCCGCTTCAAGAAGGAAATCGAACAGGAAACTGTCTGGGTAAAGCGCAGCGAAGCAAAACTTAACGGAAACTTTGCACAGCACGCTCCAGCAGAAGTTGTTCAGCAGGAAAGAGATAAAATGGAAGAAAGCAAGCGAAAGATTGAAAAGCTTGAATCTTACATTGCAAGTCTTTAATAAATAACAGCCACAGATGGAACACTGATGGAATTCAGATTTTCCCTGTGGCTTTTTTTATGATCCGCAGATAACGTATTTTCTGTGTAACTTTGCGGATAAAAAAAATTAAAAAATCTGTGTACATCTGTGTGTATCTGTGGTTAAATAAATAATCTGCGTTTGTCTGCGTTCATTCGTAGATATCTGCGTTAAAAGGAGTTCATCATGGCAAAAGCAAAGTATGAAATGAAAGTAGAACGTTCTTTGAAGATGAAGGCTGAAGAAATGCAGCTTCTTAGTGATATGCATCTTGCTCCTTTTATGCAGCTGGCAACTGGTTTAATAGGCAAGGCTCGTCATGCTGGTGGAAATATGTTCCGCCATCAGATGGATACCCTTGCAATCCTTATTGATTATGGATATATCGATTCAGTTCTTTTAAAAGCCAGCGTTGTTCATGATACGGTTGAGGATATTCCAGATTTTGATAGAAATCTTATAATTAATGCTGATGACGAAGGTCAGCAGGTTCTGGATCTTGTTCTTGAAGTAACACGCCGTGAAGATGAAGACAAAAAGCAGTTTCTTAAGCGCATTCTTGATACAGGAAGTCAGAGGGCAAAGGTCTTAAAGTGTGCAGACCGCATTTCAAACATGATTTCTCTTGGTTATGTTACAGATCCAAAATTCATAGAAAGATATTGTGATGAAACAGAGTTTTTCCTTTTACCAATGGCTCTTGAAATTGATTTTAACATGTATCAGGAACTTATAAATCTTATAATGACAAGACGACGTTATCTTGAAGACGGCGGATATTTCTGTCCATCAAAAAAACATTCGTCTTCTGATAAAATTGAAAAAAAGGAATAGAGTATATCAAAAAAAACATTTCAGGGGATAGATATGAAAATTAATTTTGGTACACAGACATTTATGTATCCTATGCCTGTTCTTATTATTGCATCTTACGGTCCAGATGGAACGCCGGATGCCATGAATGCTGCATGGGGTGGAATCCACGATACAAATCAGATAGGAATCTGTCTTAGTCCGGAGCATAAGACAGTAAAGAATATTCTTGACCGCAAGGCTTTTTCTGTTAGTATGGCAGATGCTGCTCATGTTGCAGCCTGTGATTATGTTGGAATTGTTTCTGGCAATAAAGAACCTGCAAAAGTTCAGAAGGCTGGCTTTACAGTTACAAAGAGTGAAATTGTAGACGCTCCTGTAATCAATGAGCTGCCAATGGCTCTGGAATGTAAGCTTGTAAGCTATGATGAAAATTCCGGCTACATGGTTGCCGATATTGTAAACGTTTGTGCAGACGAATCAGTTCTTACAGACGGTAAAATTGATCCTTCAAAGCTGAATCCAATTACGTATGACCCGGTAAATCATACTTATATCAAATTGGGCGAAGTTGTGGGGCATGCTTTTCAGGACGGTAAAAGCCTTAAATAGTTGATTTAAATAGGATTTTTCATGAATTATGGTTTTTTTCGCACAGCCTGTGCTTCAACACAGCTTGTTGTTGCTGACTGCAATTTTAATGCAGATAAGATAATTGATGCGGTAAGAAATTCTGCTTCAGAAGGTGCTTCTCTTGTTGTTTTTCCTGAATTTTCTATAACAGGGTATACATGCGGAGATTTATTTTTGCAGAGAGCGCTGCAGAAATCAGCTGTTGAAAATCTTGAACGCATAGCTGCCAGGACTGCTAGTCTTGATTGTATTATTGCTGTTGGGCTTCCAATAAATGTGGAAAATGCCATTTATAATTGCGCGGCTGTTTTGTATCATGGAAAAATTCTTGCTCTTATTCCAAAAACTTTTATTCCAAATTACAGTGAATTTTATGAAAGGCGATATTTTACGCCAGCTTCTTCATCTGTTCCTTCTTCAATCAGATTGTCAGAAAATAATCCTTCGGTTCCATTTGGAACAGATATATTGGTTTGTGATGAAAACAATCCTGATTTCGTTCTTGGTGTTGAGCTTTGTGAAGATTTGTGGGTAACGCTTCCGCCTTCTACCAGAGCCGCTCTTGCAGGTGCTACGGTTATTGCAAATCTTAGTGCATCAAATGAAATTATTGGAAAGGCGGAATATCGCCGTAATCTTGTAAAAATGCAGTCTGGTCATTCTGTATGTGCTTATCTGTATGCAGATTCCGGGCATGACGAATCTACTCAGGATTTAGTGTTTGCCGCTCACAATATTATTTCTGAAAACGGTTCTATTCTGGCAGAATCTAAGCTGTTTGAAAATGGAATCGTTTACGCAGATATTGATCTGGAGCGCCTTATGCAGGAACGCCGTCGCTCTACAACTTTTGCGCAGTGTGCCGAATTAGAAGGCGGTTCTTCTTCATACCGAAAAATATTCATTTCTTTAAAAGAAAAAAGTCATAAAACAAATAAATTGAAACGCTTTGTAGATGCCCATCCTTTTGTTCCAAGCGGAAAACGGGCCAGAGCAGGGCGTTGTTCGTCTGTTGTTCAGCTTCAGGCCGAAGGACTTGCAAAACGTTTGCGTCATATTCATTGTCAGTCTGCGGTTATTGGGCTTAGCGGAGGACTTGATTCTACACTGGCGCTGCTGGTAACTTGCCGTGCTTTTGATTTGTGCGGCATTGACCGAAAGGGAATAAGAACTGTAACAATGCCTTGTTTTGGCACTACAGACAGAACCTATAATAATGCCTGCACACTTGCCCGTCAGTGTGGAACAGAACTGATTGAAGTGCCCATTGCAGATAGTGTGCGCCAGCATTTTAAGGATATCGGTCAGGATGAAAATGTTCACGATGTAACTTACGAAAACTGTCAGGCTAGGGAACGAACTCAAGTTCTTATGGATATTGCAAATAAGACTAACGGAATTGTTATAGGAACCGGCGATTTAAGTGAACTTGCGCTTGGCTGGTGTACTTACAACGGAGACCAGATGAGTATGTACGGCGTGAACAGTTCTATTCCAAAAACTCTTGTCCGCTATCTTGTTGACTGGTTTGCAGAAGATTCTGACGACGAAAAGCTTTCGGCCGTTCTTAAGGACATTCTTGATACACCTGTGTCTCCTGAACTCCTTCCTCCAAAGGACGGTCAGATTGCGCAGAAAACGGAAGATCTTGTTGGTCCTTACGAACTGCACGATTTTTATCTTTATTATCTTCTTCGTTTTGGTTTTAGTCCGTCAAAGCTTCTGTTCCTTGCAGACTGTTCAGAGCTTCCTTTTGATCATGACTTTAAACTTAAATGGCTCAGAACTTTTTACAGAAGATTTTTTACCCAGCAGTTTAAGCGCAGCTGCATGCCTGACGGTGCAAAGGTTGGTACAGTAAATCTTTCTCCTCGTGGTGACTGGCGAATGCCTAGCGATGCCAGTGCCTCTGTCTGGCTTGAAGAGATTGACAGGTTAAAATAGATGCTTTCATATTTACACGAATTTCATGCAGGTAATCACGCAGACATCTTAAAGCACGTAACTCTTTTGTATGTGCTTGAATATCTGAATAAGAAAAACAAGCCTTACTCTTTTTTTGATACTCATGCTGGAGCAGGGCTTTATGAACTTGATTCAGAGGAAGCATTAAAGACTGGAGAGGCTGCCTGCGGAATTCAAAAACTTCTTTTCCAGAACAATATTCCGTCAGAACTTCATTCATACGTTTCTTTTGTGAAAGAATGTCTTTTAAAAAAATATTATCCCGGTAGTCCTGCAATCGAAGTGCTAAAAGCTCTGGAGGGTTCCAGCGTATTTCTTACAGAACTTCATCCAAAGGAATATAAGAAACTTGAAAGTAATATTTCTATTATCCGGGAAAATCAGAATTCTTCAGTTGTGCGTATTTTAAATGAATCGGGCTGGGATATTTTAAAAAAGCAGATTCCCCCGGCATTAAAGAGAGGGGCGGTTCTTTGCGACCCAAGTTATGAAGAGCTTTCTGATTATCATAATGCTGCAAAATATCTTTCTGAAGTTCATAAAAAGTGGAGTGGTTCAACGCTCATGTTGTGGTATCCTCTTCTTGCAAATAAGTCAGATGAAATAGACAGCATGAAGCAGCATATTCTTTCTACTGTAAAAAATCGTGATATCCATACGGAAGTTCTTGATGCTCAGCTTTGCATTGATTCTGAAGACAGCCACAAGGAAACTAGCCTGCAGGATGCTATCGGTTCAGCAAAACCTCGTCTTTACGGCAGCGGAATGTTTGTGGTAAATCCCAGCTGGGGTTTAAGTGAACATTTAATAGGAATCCTTCCGTATCTGGCAGAGCTTTTAGGAAAAGACGGAAACGGTTCTTATAAAGTGGAGCTGCTCTAAAAATAAAAACGAATTCCACTGCTTACAGGAAATGTAAAGGTTGTATCAGTATTAAAATTTGCATTTACAAAACTGTTCTGCTGGATTGCCAGCTGTATAAAAGGTTCCATGAATCCGTCTAAATAAATCCAGTTAAAGCCAAAAACAATTCTTTTTACAGAATTTAACGTAAAATCTGTTTTCCAGGCTTCTATTCCGTATCCTGCGCCAATTCCCGCAAAAAAGCTGCAGTAGTCACTTATCGGTGGATTTATCAGCCAGTAATCAACTGTACAAAGTGCATCAAATCGATTTATCAGAATGTCATAATCTGTTGAAACTGCAATTACCACTGGTTCATTGTCAAATTTTATTGAACAGGCAGCGCCTGTCTGCATCAAAAAATCATTGTAAAAATTAACTCCAGTATTAATTTCAATCTGAGGTCCGATTCCTAATGCGTAAGTTTTCATGCAGAAAGCAAAAAAGATTATAGTTAAAACGCTGCGTATTTTTAGAAGCCGTAGAATTTTCAATTTTGTATTCCATCTTTAAAAAATTCTGTAAATAAATTATAATCATTCTATCAAATTATAGAGGAAATTTAAATGACATTATATGAAGATTTGAAATGGCGCGGACTCATTAAGGATGTGGTTGGCGAAGAAAGCGATTTGCAGAAAATTCTTGATGGAAATCCATTCAGTTTTTACTGGGGAACTGACCCAACAGCAGACAGCCTTCATCTTGGCCATTATTCTTCACTTTGTATGGCAAAGCGACTTGCAAATGCAGGTCATCATCCTGTTCTTTTGTGCGGTGGCGCTACAGGACGTATTGGTGACCCTCGTCCAACTGCAGAACGTGAAATTATTTCTGAAGACACAGTAAACAATAACATCAAAGGAATTCGTGCTCAGGTTAGCGCAATCGTTCCTACTGCAGAGCTTGTAGACAACTACGACTGGCTCAAGGATTATACATTCCTTAATTTCCTTCGCGACATCGGTAAATATATCAACGTAAATTATATGCTTGATAAAGATATTATCCGCCGTCGTCTTGATACAGGTATCACTTACGCAGAATTCTCTTACATGCTTATGCAGGGCTATGATTTTGTTCATCTTTACCAGGAAAAGAACTGTATCATGGAAGTTGCCGGTTCTGACCAGTGGGGTAACATTACAACTGGTGTAGACCTTATCCGTAAAATGCTTGATAAACCTGCTTACGCATTTACAATGCCTTTGATTCTCGATTCAACTGGTAAAAAATTCGGCAAGTCAGAAGGAAATGCTCTCTGGCTCAATAAAGATAAAACTTCTGCATACGAAATCTATCAGTATCTTATTAACACTGATGATGCAAAAGTTCTTGAATATCTTAAGGTTTTCACTTTCCTTCCAAAAGAAAAAATCGAAGAAGTATATGCAGAGCAGCAGGCTCATCCAGAAACTCGTATTGCTCAGAAAACACTTGCCTGGGAAGTTGTAAAGGATCTTCATGGAGCAGAAGAAGCAGATAACGCCGTAACTGTAAGCCAGAAGCTTTTTGCAGGTGACTTTAAGGGGCTTTCTGTAAAGGACATTAAATCTGGAATGAAATCTGTTCCAACATTTAAGTTTGAAAAAGAAGAACCTGTTATTGATGTACTCGTAAACAATAAGCTTGCTCAGTCTCGCCGTGAAGCCCGGGAATTTCTTGCCGCAAAAGCTGTTTTTGTAAATGGAGAAGTCATCACCGATGAAAATCAGATGATTACAAAAGCAATGGCAATAGAAGGTCAGATTTTAATCTTCAGACGTGGTAAAAAGAAATATTTTATTGGCGAAGTTCAGTAAATAACGCTTTACAGATAACCAGATAAGCCCCGATGATTTTGTCGGGGTTTATTTATTTTTAAAAATAAGATTTTTAAGGCCGCTGAAAAGTTTTTGAATTAACTTCCATAGACGTTGCCAGAAACCAGGATTTCGCAGTTTTTCAAGTCTTCTGTAGCCTTCAAGAAGTTCCTGATCTGTAAATTCCTTGCGCTGGTTATTTTCTTCCAGCTCCATTTCAAGTTCATCTACATCGCTTATGTTACTCAAAATTACGGCATTTATATTAGTCCAGCCAAGCTGTTTTGCCGCCTGCAATCGTCTTTCACCGGCAATAAGTTCGTATTTTGAATTCAGTGTGATAGGATTCAGAAGACCATAAATCCGCAGACTGTTTTTTAAGGCTTCCAGGTCACCTAAATCTTTGCGGACTCTTTTTTTAATTTTGATGTCTTCAATATTTATCAGCATATTTTAAATACTATTCCATAAGATAATTGTAATCTGGTAAACGATTGGAAGCGTCATTTGATTCTGGAGATGCTTCTGGTTCTTCTATGTTGGAATTTACTTCAATTCCGTTCAAAAAGTCAAGATTTAATTTTAATGGAACAAAATCAAAATCGCTGCGGATTCTGGTACCAGACTGAATCATTTCACCCTTAAGACGAGCGATAGAAACAGAGGAAGTTGAAGAAGCTTTTCCGCCGTGAACAGGACAGATGTCTGTTGGCTGTGTTCCTGCCAGAACCCATTGGGTTGTAGTTTTTCTGCATTCTGGGGTTGGAATTTTACCAGATACAGAACAAACGGTTACTTCTATTACACCTTCTGCAGGTTTATTAAAATCTTTAGAAAGCATTCCCCGGTGAATTTCACGCATGTAGTCACCCCATGCAAAACCTGCAAGAGTTGCACCGGTTATTTTAAGGCCAAGAGACTGACCTGGTTTATCAAAGCCAAACCAGAAGGCTGCTGTGTTGTAAGGTGTAAATCCGACTGTCCATGCATCCGCCCAGTTCTGTGTTGTACCGGTTTTACCGCCGGCATGGATTGAATATTTTTGCCCCTTATCTGTTTTGTAATCAAATTTCCAGCTCTGAGCACTAAGAGTACCAGGTCCGTTTACAGTGTTTTCCAGAAGTTTTGACATTACAAAAGCTGTTTGAGGTGAAAGTATCTGAATTGCTTCACCCTTAGCTCTTTGAGCTTCTCGTATTTCCCGTTCTGGATTCATGATGATGTTGCCGTTTCTGTCTTCTACAGTTCTGATTGCCATTGGTGTAATTTCTTTTCCACCGCTGGCAATAATGCTGAATGCCCGCGCCATTTCAATAGGACGAACAGAACATACTCCAAGTCCAAGAGGGTAGCCGGGAACAAAAGCTCTGGAAGGAAGTTCTTCCTTTGAAATCCCAAGCAGCGAAACAGCTCTATTGATTGCAGCATCAAAGCCAATTCCGTCAAGAACTTTAAGAGATGGAATATTCATTGAGCGGCAAAGTGCGTACCATACTTCTACGTCGCCTTCCCATTCACCTTTAAAGTTTAAAGGAATATAAGGTTTGCCGTCTGCAGTGTGGAATACAAACGGAGTATCTGAAATTGGAGTGACAGGCGTAAATTTTCTAGAATCAATTGCTTCTGTGTAATATAACGGCTTAAAGCTTGAACCAGGCTGTACTCGTGCCTGTACAGCGCGTATAAACTGATTTTCCTGATCGAATTTGCTTCCACCAACAAGAGCTGTAATGTAACCTGTATCATTTTCAAGGGAAACCATTGTTCCTTCAATTGTCGTTTTTTCGCTTTCTTTTTTTGTTTCAGAATTTGCCCTGTTGATTATGCTGACTTTAAGATTGTTACATCCAGTCATCATTGTAACAACATCAAGAATAGGGTTAATTTGAGACATGTAAGCTGCGTTTGCAATTGCTTCTGCACGCTGTTCACTTACTTTTATGGCAGGAAGGTTAAACACAAGGGAAAGAAGTTCCGTCATTGGAATATAAGTTGTGAATGCCATTCCTGAACGGGAGCTATGTTCCGCCTGATAACGTTCATTTGCAATCCGTATGTATTTTTCCATTATTCTCTGTGCGTGCTGCTGATGTTTTAAATTTAATGTTGTGTTTACGGTAAATCCGCTTGTATAAATGCTTTGTGAACCATAAATCATGTTTCCAAGTTCACGTCTTACATATTCGCTGAACCAGGGAGCCTTGTCATCTCTCATCATATAAGCAGAAGTGCTTGTTCTTGTGTAGTCAAAATTGCTCCAGAAATCTTCAAAGGAATCATCAGCGTTTTCCTTAGAAATATATCCTGCTTTTACCATGAAATTTAAAACATCTTTTTGTCGGTCCATGGCGCGGTTAGGATGATCAAAAGGATTGTAAAAAGCCGGGTTTGAAAGTTGAATTACAAGAATTGCGGCTTCTGCAGGAGTGATTTCTTCTGCAGAGTGACCAAAATAGTATTTTGAAGCGGCATTAACACCATAAGTTCCGCCTCCAAAATAAATTTTATTAAGGTAAAGTTCTAGAATTTCGTTTTTAGAAAGGTGACGTTCCATCTGAATGGCCCACCACAATTCCTTGATTTTACGCAAGATTGACATATCTGAACGGTCGCAGTAAAGAGTTCCTGCAATCTGCTGTGTAAGGGTTGAACCACCACCGAGAGAACGGCCTGTCAGTTTTCCTATAACTGCACGCATTACAGCTTTAAAACTGAATCCATGATGTTTGTAAAATATGCGGTCTTCGCGAGTCAAAAGCGCATCAATCATATGCTGAGGCAATCTGTTCAGGCTGATGATTTCACGCTTTTCATCTGAAGCGAATTCTGTAATGAGTTCACCATTTATATCCAGAAGTTTTGTAGGTAACGCAGTGTCAAAAGATGTGATGTATTCTGTATTTTTTATATTAACAGTTTCAGAAAGTCCCAGACCAAGCAATGAACCTAAAACTATAGCTGCAAAAAATAGTGCTGAGAACCAGAAAATAGTAGATTTTCGAATTTTATTCATTCTAATAGATTATGAAATTTGCACTGTTTTGTCAATTTTCTTCAATATATGCAAAAATAAATAGATGATGATAAGTAAAAAAAAAGGCGCTGCTTGCAAGCAGCGCCATGCCCATCAGGCAACCGGGAACACGGGTGGGAGGGGAAAATGTTCCCGGTATTATTATTATCGCCCTATACATGAAAAATCTTTAATGTTTTTTTTATATTTCTTATTCGTGGGACATGGAGTTTATTATCATTCTTCAGTAATATCAAGTTCAATTGCAAGATTTACTTTATAAGATTTTCCTTTTTGAATATTGATTGTTCGTATTACTTCATAACCGCCAATCTGCATTTTTATCTGATGTTCACCTTCTGATATAACTTTTTCTTTGTCTAAGTCAATAAAATTTGCATTATCAAGGAAAATTTGAGCGTTGTCTGGTGCAGTTATGCATATTGTTGGTTCGGAACTTTTAAGAACTATATTTATATCTGTTATCTTTGCCTGCTCAATGATTATTGAATGAGTTTCATTTCTGTAATTGTCATTATGGATGGTTATGCTATGATTACCAGGGGAAAGTAAAATCTTTCCGTTGTTTAAAATTGTGTTCTGATCGTCAATTGTTATTTCTGCTGAAACATCGTTGCTGTCAGTGTCTTTTACAGTTAAATTGAGCATTCCTTTATTAATCAGTATTGGTTTTACTGATATCTTTAATTTTTCTGAATAAACATCATCAGGAACTCCCTTCATAGCTGGTTGAAATCGTAAGAAAAGAAATTCCTGGTTTTCATTTACAGGAATTTCTATTTTTGTAACATATCCGTCATTTTTTATAGATGTAGATTCCCGTAAAGGTATGTGAACCAGCCAGGTCATTTTTGAAGGAAGTGTAGATACGTATTGTTTTGTTCCGTAAAAATCTATAATTCCTTTTTCTGGGGCAGGTGAAACATTGTTGTAAACTGTCATTGCCACAGAGTCCCGCCATTCTGTTAGAATTTTAGGAATCTGAATTATAAATTCAAGACCTTCAATGAAAGTTCTGTCTTCTGGTAGTCTAACAGCAATACTATCGTTAATTCCAATTTCTGCATTTTCATTTATTTTAAGTGGAATTAATTCATGGACTCGGAAAGTTTCTCCATATAGCTGTATACTTATTGCAATTAAGAAAATAAAAAAAATAAATGTTTTCCAGAAGCACACCATTGTAATCCCTTTTTATTTTTGTTTTGAGTTTTTGAAAAAATCCATTGGATTAGTTGCTTTTCCATATTCTCTGATTTCAAAATGCAGATGAGGACCTGTAACCATTCCTGTTTTTCCAGTTTTCCCTATTATTTTCCCACTGTTTATTTTTTCATTTTTTCTGACATATATTTCAGAAAGATGAGCATAAACACTGCTTAATCCATTTTCATGTTCGATAATAATACAGTTTCCAAATATTGAATCATTGTTCAGTATTTCTTTTATTCTGCCACTTTTACATGAATATACGGATGTACCTTCTTTTGCAGCTAAATCTATACCTTTGTGAAATTTCATTCGGTTATAGACAGGACTGTTTCGTAATCCGTATTCAGAAGAAACAATTATTTTATCCAACGGTAATTTAAAAGAATTATCAAGGAAAAGAGCTCTTTGAGTTGGGCTGAACTGTTTTCCTGGATAAAAATAAAAATTTCTATCATTTATATTATAACACTTAAAATCTGATTTTTCTAAAGAATTTTTGTTTTCTTCTGAAATAATTATTTCAAGGAAAGAAACTGGATTTTCTGCTATGAACAGTCCTTTTACCGTTGGCAAGATTATATTTCTATTTTCAATGTTTTCATTTTTGCTTGATATTGAATTTAATGTAACGATTGTATCGTAAGGAATTCCTGTTTCAGCATGAATGGATAAGATATCTTCATCAGGTTTTGTTTTGTATATGTAAAATTCCAGAAGATAATCATTGCTGTTGTCTGAGTTAATTAATTTTGAATTATAATTAACAGCTCCCTGAAATTGTTTAAAAATAATGTCTTCTCTGGTTGAAAACTTTTTTATTTCAGGAAGTGATTTATGAATTATTTTATTTACATTACGCTGTTGTGAAAAAACAAACGACTGGAGAAAAATCAGATAAAGGAATAAATTAATCTGCTTCTTTTTCATATAAACAAAGATTGCAGATAAAAAATAGAATCAGCATCATCAAAAAACAAAGTAATGCAAAAAATCGATGTTCAGAAAGAACTAGCATTATACAGCCTGAGATTCCTGCAAGGAAAATTATTACCTTCAGAAAAAATCTGATATTTTTTTTAATTGTATTTTTTCGAATAAATTTTATTGTAAAGAAGAGTATTAATAATCCTATGAGAAACAGACAGATTATTGTGTATAATTCTGGAGAAACTGTTGCAAATTTCCATAATGGATAAGATATTATTAAACCTATGAAAATGCAAAAAATAACTAGTAAAATAATTTTACCGATGTTTGATATGTTATCTCTTAAAGCAGACAAAATTCTGTTCATCTTTTAATTCCTGTTTTACTTTAATGAAGAAAAAGAAGGCTGCCAGATGTCAATAACAATTCTGACAGCCTCTTTTTAGAAAGATGCTTATTCTGAAATAGCTTCAGCAGGACATGATGAAGCACAAGAACCGCAGCTGATACATGTATCTGCATCAATTGTGCGTTTGTCGTTTTTTTCAGAAATTGCTCCAACTGGACAATCAGCTTCGCAAGCACCACAGTTTACACACTGATCTTCGTTTACTTTGTAAGCCATAGTAATCTCCTATTAAGGTAAAATCTATTTATATTCTAACCTAGACTATTTAACTTTTCAATCGTGTTTTCTAAGTTACACACAAAAATTGCAATTTTTAATGGTTCATTATAAAATGAACCTTATGAAAAAAGAAGTTATTGCGTCAATGATTGATCATACGTTGCTTTCTCCTGTGGCAGGTGTTCGTGAGATTGTAAGACTTTGTCAGGAAGCGAAAAAATATGGTTTTGGAGCAGTTTGCGTAAATCCAAGTTATGTAGCTGTATGTAAAAAAGAACTGGAATATTCGAATGTAAAAATCTGTACGGTGGTTGGTTTTCCATTGGGGGCAATTACAACCCAGGATAAAGTTTCTGAAACTGTTAACGCTGTGATAAACGGTGCGGATGAAATTGATATGGTGATTAACCTTGGTGCTGTTAATGACTGTCGTTTTGGTGAGGTGGAGCTTGATATTGCTGCTATTACAGAAGAGGCTCATTTTACAGGTTCTAAGCTGGGGAAAAAGATTATTGTAAAGGTAATTCTGGAAACCTGTTATTTAACAGATAATATTATTGATACGTGCTGTTTATGTGCTAAAAGAGCTGGTGCGGATTTTGTAAAGACTTCTACAGGTTTTGCTACTCCAAAAGGATCAGATGGAAATCTTCTTCCTAACGGAGCTTCTGTTCATTGTGTGGAACTTATGCGAAAAGTGGTTGGTCCTGATTTTGGTGTAAAAGCATCCGGAGGAATCAGAACTGCCCGCAAAACTGTTGATATGCTTATGGCTGGTGCAAACAGGATTGGAACTTCAAGCGGAATAATGATTCTGAATACCTGGGATGAAAGTGTTATTATCCCTGGTTACGATGATAAATAATTTTTTTTACTAACGAAAAAAATTAACTTTTGTTATTAAGACTCCACTCCATTCGATTGTCTACTAATTTGTAGACAATTTTTTTTTCTTCCCAAAGATAAATAAGATACGCTCTAAGTGTACAACCAATCAGAACGTATTGTGCAATCTTTAGTTTTATTTGGTTTTGATTTGCTACCGAAGCCAAAATATCCTCATGGATTTGAGGACCGTTTTTAAGGGCGTTTAAAATACTCTGTTCTGTTGAAAGAATTGCAATTTTGTTTAATTCTGCCAGTTCTGCTATAACCGATGAAATTTCGCCATGAGCTGGTATATAAACATCAAATTCTGTTTCTGCCAGTTTATCTAAAGTATCTTTGTATTTTCTTACATCATATAAATATGGAATCCAATACTTAAGTATATGATGATGACCGAATAATGCGTCCCCTGTAAACATAGCGGTTTGTCCTTTTGAATTTTTTACAATAACGCCATGCATATCAAAAGTATGACCTGGAAGTTCCATGAAGGTGAATGTAATATCATCGTCTGTAGTTACAATAGTATTTTTATTTATGTAATTTGTTGCTTCTGATGGTTCTGCGCAAAAGTATGGAATTCTTATTTCCGGGTATAAAAGTCCTCCGCAAAAAACTGTTCCGTTTATATATGGATTTTGCAGGCCTCCTGCTTCAATTTTGCTGCACCAGATTTCACAATCCTTATATTTTTCTTTGAAATAAGCGTTGCCACCAGCGTGATCTGTATGAGAATGAGTATTTATTATTGCTTTAATTCTGAATTCTTTGTTCTGGCTATTAAAAAAGGATTTAATTTCGTTGTGAATACGTTCGGCATCTTTTCGGTCCATTCCAGACTCGATGAGATATATGTCATTTTTACTGATAACTAAGCCTGTGTTTGAAGGTCCAGGAATATAATAGATTGAATCAAAAAGTTTCTTTACATTCATTTTGAATATATTAAAAAAAAGGGACTGTCCAATAAGTTTGCATTACGGTGGTTGAGTTTATCGAAACCACCACATTTAGTGTAGCAGTCATTTCGACGAGCTCAATGAGCGCTACACTCATTACTTTTGGGACAGCCCCCTTTATCCATTACTGTTTATTAAGCTTGTGCAGCTTTGATTGATTTTACAGTATAGTTGTATTTGTGATCGTTGATAGAGAATGTAATAGATTCTCCAACTTTTTTGTCCATAATTGCATTTCCAAATGGAGCCATGTAAGAAATGATGTTGTTATCTGGATCCGATTCCCACGGTCCAAGAATAGTGTAAACTTCATCCTTGTTAGTATCTTCATTGTGAAGTGTTGCAATTGTACAGAATGAAATGATTGCAGTAGTAATTGTTGTCGGGTCGAAAATAACAGCACGGTTAAGTTCTGATTGAATCTTGTTAGCCTTTTCATTAAGCATGTGCTGATGTTCCTTAGCAGCTTTGTATTCTGCGTTTTCTTTCAAGTCTCCCTGAGCTTTTGCTTCTGCAATTTCTCGTGCATTTTCAGGAATTTCAACAGTCTGAATTTTTTCAAGTTCCGCTTTCTTTTCTGCAAGTTTTTTAGCTGTAACAAGCATTCCCTTAGGCTGTGCAGTTTTTTCTTCTGCTACATGGAACTTGAATTCAGGGTATTTTTCCATGATTTTTGCACGAAGCTGTGCTTTGTATGAAGGATCAATATCTGCAAGGTCATTAATTAATGTGTACATTCTGTTAACTGTCTGTTCATCATTAGCAAACATATAATTAACAAGAGTATCATTTTTGAACAATAAATCTGTTGCTGTGCTGTTGATTTTTTTGTTTTCAGTAGAATTTACATGATTCAAAATTTCTCGGAATGTCAATTCAATGAGCTGAATAAGAGTAATCAATTGTTTTTCATAAGTAACGCCACAGTTTTTAAACCATTCATCATTCTGACAGTTTGCAAAGAAATATAATACGGCATATCGGAAATCTCTACAGTTTTCAAAGCTGTTAACTGCAAGCTTCTGAATTTTTTCAACGTAACCGCTATTAACAAGTGTTGTAATCATGTCTCCAGAAAGTACTGTTGGGAAAAGCTTGATGTATTCGTCTGCCCAGTCAGGAAGCATTTTGATACTCAAGAGAAAATCGTGACGAAGATTTGTATTTTTTGTATCTTTCAAAGATTCGTACATTTCACGTGGATCTTCGATTTTTGAGTATATTGTCTGGAAAGTCACTTTAGATGGGTTTACAAGATGTCTGTTTGTTGCAGTTATAGATTGAACTACAAGGTATGCTGCAACAGTCTGTTCTGTTACTTTTACTGTACTGTCGGCTGAATCAAGTGTTTTTACAAAAGCTGCAAAATAATTGAACATTTCTGCAAAAAGTTCGCTTGATTTATCAGTTTCTTCATGATTTACGTATTTCATTAAAATGTCGATACGAGCAAAGAATGATTTTTGAGCTTTAAATTCGTTGGCAAGTTTTTCTTCAATACTTATTTCGTGTTCACGTACAATGTACTGAGTTATGTCATTAGGATTAACACCGAATGTGGAGTTAGATTCAAGAATTTTCTTTGCAGCTGTATTCCATGAAGTCCACTCGCTGTCCTTGAGAATTGAAGGAACAAGTTCAGCCTTGATTTTCTTGAAATCACAGCTGTTTCCGAATGACTTAATGATTGTGCGAAGAGCCCATTCTTTATCATCCTTTACTTTTTTTGCGAGTTCAACTTTTTCACCTTTTACCATTACATAATTTTTTGCTTTAAGAACCCAGATGTGATCTTTTGCAAGAGGAGTAAGGGCGCTTACAGCCATTTTCAGAGACATTGACTTTACGCCGATTTTAGTTCCGAAATTAATAGAGAGAGTGTCGTTTTCCACGCTGCGGATAATACCAACGCCCCATGTTCTGTGGTAAACAAAGCTTTTTACATCAAATGCAATATGTTTTTCAAAGTCGTTAATGGCTTCAAAAACATTGCGGTAATTCTGAGAAAGATTTGAATTTCGAATATAATCTTCAAGGTGTGAATGACCTTTATATTTTCCGCGGTAGCAGTCAATGATTTCTTTTCTGGCCCAAATATCCTTCTGATCTACATAAAGAATTTTCTTAAGAAGACTGATGGCAATATCCCATTTTTTGTTGTCTTTATACCAGGCATAAAGTTCCTGAAGCAGAATAGCAGTTTTGTCTTCGCCAAGTGTTTTTGCAATCTTGCGTTTTACAAGCTGGAAAAAGTCAATTTCCTGAGGAATAAGAGAAACAAGTTTTGTCCACATTTCTTTGATGGAATTGATGTTTCCTGTTGTTACAAAGCGAAGAATTGCTTTTTTATAATATTCAGTGGCATTATCCATGTCATTTTCAGCTTCGTAATGTTCTGCAAGTGCTTTTGCAAGTTCTGCTTCTTCAAAGTCGATTTTTACAATATGAGTATAAAGGTCCCATACTTTTGGATCGCCTGCAGAACGGTAGTATTCTGCCAGTGTTCTGAGTGCAAATTTATTGTTTGGATCATCTGCAAGAATGCTTGTACAAAGATATTCTACAACAGATTCTTTATGGTTTTTCTGGAAGATATCAACAAGGGTAACGAGAGGAGTGTTATCAAGAGTTCCTTTCTGCAAAGAAATGATACCACTGATATAAAGTGCGATAATGCTGTCTTTTGAGTGTGCCAGCTGTTCGTCACAAATAGCCTGCAGTTCATCAATGCAGTCTTCGTTTTTAGCTTTTTCTACAATGCCGGCAAGTTCAATAATTTTTTCTTTTGTGTAATTACCGATAGCGGCACGTGTCCATGTCTCTTCTTTGAGCATGTCCTGAACATTTTTGATTAATTCTTCAGCCATAAAAAACCCCTTAATTATAATAACTATCCACCGTTTTTATCTCTGTTACTTTACGTACAGTTTGTATACGTTTGTATCCAGAATTTTTATTTTCAGTAATATCTCATTGATGAGCTGTCTGTCGTTTATGCTCTGACAGTAATCAATAAGCCAAAAATATTTATATATAAGTCTTGGAATCAAAGATTCCGAATGTCGCGACGGATCTTTATGTTCATTTTCCATCGCATAAATCTCTTGTCGCAACTTTCCAATTTCCTGAGACCTGAGATTTCTTTTTACTGTTAGAACTCCCCAGAGAATACCATACACAGGAATCCACGCTTTTAGAGCCTCTCCTGTAAAACCCTGTTCTTCAGTTTTTTGAATAAGGCATCTCATCATTTCTGAATCGAGAAATTCCAGATCAATCTTTTTGCTGTCAATAAAAAAGGCTTCTCTGAACATAACCTTTGCAGCTTTATCTTCTCCGCATAATGCAAAACAGTCTGCAAGGTCAGCAAGAACTGCTGCCTGTCCACCGTGAAGATTATTGGCTTCGTACAGACACATTTTTGCATTTTCAAATTCACCCAGTTTTTTATAGCAAAGACCTGTTTTTCTTAGAATGTCTGCCTTTATAACAGGAGATTTTTCATTCAGTAAACGGGAAAAATTTTGTAATGCAAGCTGAAAGATACCTCTGCATACAGCGTAGTACGCAGGCATATATTTCTGTTTTTGTTGTTTTAAGAAAGAAACAAAAAGTTTCCATTCTGTCAGAAGAATTTCGCCTCTCTCTGCATAATCAGTAAAATTCTGCAGGTTGTTTATGAAATCTACCCAACGATTACAACAATCGGATGTAAATACAACTTCCCAGCAGTCAAGCGAATATTCAAAGATGTGAAAAAGCAGTTTTTGAGCCTGCTCAAAGTTTCCTGCTTCCAGGAATGAGAAAACTTCTTTTAGCTCTTTTTCTGTCTGAATATCCATAAACTGTAACAGTAATTATAACAAAATGGAAATTTTAGTCAATATAGAATTTTAGTAAAAAAGGGGTAAACTTTATACTAATAAATTAATAAACTGTCAATATATTTTTTTAAATTATTTTTAAATTTTATATTTATACGATTTATTTATTATCATTGATGACTGTCTGGCTATAAAAAAAAAGATAAAAATATCATTACATAAATTGTCCCATTAAAAAAAAGTTTCCATATAATTTTATAAGTTTACAATGTAGTTTTCATTTGCTATTATTGAAGATAATGAAAGATATAATGTTAGCACCATCGCTGCTTAGTGCAGATTTGGCTGATTTGAAAACAGCAGTAAAAACTATCGAAGATAAGAATGGAAAAGTGGTTCATATAGATGTTATGGACGGTAGATTTGTCCCTCAGATTTCTTATGGGCAACCTGTTGTTCAGAGTTTAAGGGCTTATACTGATTTGCCTTTTGATGTTCATTTGATGATAGAACATCCTGAAGAACATGTGGAAAGTTTTGCTTCTGCGGGAGCCGATTGGATTACATTTCATCAGGAAGCGTGTGTTCATTCTCACAGGCTTATTCAGAGAATACATGATTTAGGAAAAAAGGCTGGTATTTCTATTGTTCCGTCAACACCTGTTTTTATGCTGGATGAAATCCTTGAGTACGTAGACCTTGTTCTTGTTATGACAGTAAATCCTGGTTTTGGCGGCCAGAAGCTTATACCTTCATGTGTTGAAAAAATCAGGGAACTTGTAAAAATACGTGAACAGAGAAAATGGAATTTTATGATTTCAGTTGATGGCGGTGTTAATTCTGAAACTATTGGTTCTGTTATTGAGGCAGGAGCTGATGTTGTTGTTTCTGGTTCTGCATTTTTCTCTGGAAAATTAAAATTTTAAATTAGATTTAACAGGTGAGTCAGATGAGAAAAGTATATACATTATTAATTTTGTTTTTATTGTCAGGATATAGTTTATTTTCTCAAGCTTCCGGTCAAAGTCTTCCTGTGACTGCTTTTGTGCAGGGTGCTAAGGCTTTTAGTTCAGGAGAGTGGACTTCATCTATTTTTCTCTTAAGAAAGGCTGTCTCTTATCCTGAAAATTTTAATCCAGATACCTGGTATATGCTTATAACTGCAGAAATGTATGCAGGTGAATACAAAAATGCATATCAGGATTGTGAAACATATATGCAGAATTTTCCTGAAAGTCCTTATGATTCCTATGTCCTTTATCATAGAGGAAGAGCTCTTTTCTGTATGGGCGAATACGAAAAATCTGTTTTAATTCTTAGTGATTTCTGTCATCAGTATCCAGACCATGAAATGTATCCTTCTGCATTGTATTGGATAGCAGAGGCATTTTTTGAAGCTTATAATTATGATGATGCAGAGGTTTTGTATTCAGCAATTGTGAATGATTATTCAGATGATGCAAAGGCTGATTCTGCTCAATACAGACTTGAAATTATAAAGCAGGCGGCAAGGGAAGAAAAATTAATATATCTCTTAAAAGAGACTGGTGAAGAATATCTTGCTGCAAAAGAAGAGTATGAACGTCAGTTAAGACTTTCTGGTGTGGATAGCACGAGTGATGCCAGAAGACGAATTCTGGATCTTCAGAGAACAAATGCTGATTTGGAACGTCGTGTACTTGAACTTGAAAACGAGAATGAAGAACTTCAGGAAAAACTTAACGATGAAATTGCAAAGAATGGTGATATAAAATCTGGAACTGAATTTTTGCTTAGTGATTTAAAGCGAAAGGCTGAATATACAAAAAAACTTCTTGAAGAGAAACAGGGAGAAGGTAAAAATGAATAAAAATCTGCGAAAATTCTTTATGATTCTTCTTCTTGGTAGTGCAGCATCTTTTTTGTTTGCCGGACAATCATCGAAGGATGTTAAGAAAAAGGCAAAGGTTAAAAATAAAAAACTCAAAATTGTAGAAACAGTTGAAGATGAAGGCACTTTTCAGGCAAAGGATTCTGATGTTACTGTTGGAAACGTCAGATATTTTATGAAAGCTTCTGTCGGTAGTTATCAGTTGTTTGCAATTAATGAGAATAATTCGCAAATTCCCTTGTTTTCGGGTATGGAAGAATTTACGTCCAGTTTTTATGATTTAAAGATAGGAAAGAAAATATACAGACTTTCGGATAGTATATGTGCAGTTATTGGTACCAGAAAAAATGATTTGGGCGGACAGATTGTTTATGTTGTTCCAAAAAAAGCCCGGGTGTTTGTAAAATTTGAACATGTGGATCATGACGAAAGCATAAAGTCTGAAATTATAAAGGTTACGGCTACAGTTCTTAATCGAAGTAAAAAAACTGATGTTTATGCGTTGAAGAGTGTTTTGGATACAGTTCTTGGAGAAAAAGCTGGTCCCCATTTTATTTCTTCGTCAGAATCTGCTATTGATTCGGAGCGGCAGGTAAGAAAAATGGATGAAATGAAGTGGCTTTTATCAACGGATTCGGAAACCAGTGTTCAATTTCTGTTTAAAGGAGCAGATATTGATGAGCCGGAGGTTGTTTCTCTTAGCAACAAGGATTTTATTTCTCTTCAGAATTGGGTGCCTGCGATTACGAAAGAGAGAACTTTTGATTCAGTTTTGTCATATAATAATTCTGCGGTATGTATAAATTGGAATTCAAAAATTCTGGCTCCTGGAGAACAGTGTTCTTTTGTTTATTATATGGCTGTTGCCACTGATGGTGCTAAACCTGATGGTGATGCCTATATTTCATGGCATGAACGCAAATATGGTAAAAAATCTAAAGAAAAATATTCTATCAAAGAATTTGAAGATAAATATAAACTGGCAGCAGAAAAATACGAGGCTGGTGAATATAAGGCTGCGTATGAAATTGTAAACGAGATGTGGAAGAATCCTGAAAATCAGAATGAACGTCTTGCTAAATTAAAGGCATTGCTGGAAGAAAAACTTAAAGAATCTGAAAGTCAGAAGGAAGAGCCGGAAGAATCTGAAGAAGTCGATAATTCTGTATTTTATGATTACGATGAAGATTTACCACCAGGAGAAAAACTGGAAGATGATGAAAACACAGATGAAAGTCATGCTGTGCCACCAGAAGTAAAATTTGATGTAAATTCAATTGATACATCTCAGTTGAATCCTGTTTATGTTCAGGGCTTGATTGATAAGATAAATTCACTTGAAAATGTGAATAATAATATTGATAGAGCTGAAATTCTTAGACTTCATGCAGAGCTTGATGCAATAATAGAAAAATTGAGGCACGATTAATGGCTCGAGATGTTTTGGATGAGGCAAAAATTCTTTTAGGAAGACGGCAATTCAGTAAGGCTATTAAACTTCTTGAAGGACGTGCTGAAATATACAGTCAGGATTTTGAATATAATCTCTTGTTTGCTATAGCGTGTCTGTATCTGGGAGATACGGGTACAGCTTCGGTGTTTTTTCAGAAGGCAAGAAATATTCGTCTTACTGATACAAGGCTTTTGTTAGGACAGGCAGCACTTTTTTTGAGAAGGGGAGATACAGACAGGGCTTTGTATTATTACCTTGAGATTCTTGATAATGATCCTCAGAATAAAATTGCTATTGCTGCAATTGAGTTTATAAGAATAAACGGTGATTATAATACTATTTGCCGGTGGGTTGATACTGGACGTATAGAACAGTTTTATCCTTCTTTGGGATTGAATCCGTATAAAATTGCAGGAATTACATTTCCGATAATTGCATGTGTTTTAGGTATTGTTCTTGTTATGTTGTTTATTCCTGTTCATCGACCTTCTGCTGGCAATCGTGCAGATTTAAGTAGTCTTGCGCTAACTATAGAAGAGAGACGAAATATTCAAGAGACAAACTTAGCATCTGGTTCGTTTGCATATATTATGTCTGCCAGTCAGATAAATGAATCCTATGAAAAGGCTCAGAATTATTTTTTGAGTTATAGGGATAATCTTTCGCAGGTTGAAATCAACAGAATATTGAATTCTAATGCTTCTGTTTATGTAAAACAAAAGGCAAATATTCTTATGGGGTATCTTGAAGAACCTGGCTTTGATACTTTAAAAGATTTTCCGTCATATAAAAATGTACAGAATGAACCTGTGTTGTATCTTGATTGTTGGGTTGTGTGGTCAGGACGAGTTTCTAATGTTGTACAGACAGAAACTTTGTACAAATGTGATTTTCTTATTGGGTATGACACAATGGAAAATGTAGAAGGAATTGTTCCGTTGTCTTTTGATGTTATTCCTTTGATAGATAACGAAAAACCTGTAAAAGTTTTAGCTAAAATAAAGTCTGTTGATGGACGTCTGGCTCTTGAAGGGCGTGCTGTACATCAAAGTGTAAAAAATTAATTTTTTACTTTATTATATTGCAGAATTTGGTGGAAAATTACTAATTATATAGTACAGGAAATTTTTTGTTTCCTTTTGAATATTAAAATATGGAGTTTATAAAATGGCAGATGTTTCTGGTAATATGTCAGAAAAATTAAAAGCTCTTGAAGCTGCCCGCCTTCAGATTGAAAAACAGTACGGTCAGAATTCCCTTATGCGTCTTGGAATGCAGGGAAGTGTAGCAGGAGTTGATGTTGTTCCTTCTGGATCGATTCTTCTGGATGAAGCTTTAGGTGTTGGTGGTTATCCTAGAGGACGAATTATTGAAATGTATGGTCCTGAAAGTTCGGGAAAAACAACTCTTGCGCTGCACGCAATTGCAGAAGCTCAGAAGCTTGGCGGTATTGCAGCTTTTGTTGATGCCGAGCATGCGCTTGATCCAATTTATGCAAAAAATCTTGGTGTTAATACTGACGAATTATGGGTTTCGCAGCCAGATAGCGGTGAACAGGCGCTTGAAATTACAGAACAGCTTGTACGTTCTGGTGCAGTAGATATCGTTGTTGTTGATTCTGTCGCAGCTCTTACTCCACAAAAAGAAATTGAAGGGGAAATGGGTGATGCTGTAATGGGTATGCAGGCTCGTCTTATGAGTCAGGCATTGCGCAAGCTTACAGCCGTAATCGGAAAAAGCAATTGTATTGTAATTTTTATCAATCAGATTCGTATGAAAATCGGTGTGATGTTCGGAAATCCGGAAACTACAACCGGTGGACAGGCTTTGAAATTTTACACATCAGTTCGGCTTGAAATCCGGCGTATTGAATCAATTGACGGAAAGGGTGATGAAGAAGCTGTTGGTAATCGCGTAAGAGTTAAGATTGTAAAGAATAAGGTTGCGCCTCCATTCAGAAAAACAGAGCTTGATATCTATTTTGGAAAAGGAATTTCAAGATGTGCCAGTCTGCTTGATTCTTCTGTAAAGCATGGACTGATAGACAAAAAAGGTGCCTGGTATACTCAGGGCGAAATCAAGGTTGGACAGGGTCATGAAAATGCAGTTTCATTCCTTGAACAGAATAAAGAGTTTGCAGATGATCTTGAACGTCAGCTTCAGAAAATGCTTTTCCCTAATCTTGTTTTGAAAGATAAAGAAGGGAATCCTGTTCAGGTAGAAGTCAAGGATTCTAAGAAAAAGGTAAATGATACTGCTGAAGCTCCAGAAGAAAGCGCGTTATAAGAAGGTTCTTAATTGATTAAAGTAATACTTGGCTTGGGTTCAAATACAAAATATGAAGAAATGCAGCCTGTGGAACTGCTTGCAGCTGGCTGTATTTCTCTTTCGGAACTGCTTTGTGGAATGCAGATTTCCAGTGTGTATGAATCAAAAGCCATGTATGTAACTGATCAGGAAAATTTTTATAATATGGCTGTAAAAGGATTTGTACCGGAAGGAACAGATCCTTTTGAGTTTTTAAATAAAATAAATAGAATAGAAGCAAAGTATGGCCGGGACAGGGAAAAGGAAATTCGTTTTGGTCCTCGTCCTCTTGATATTGATATAGAAGAGTTTGGTGATTTTTCAATAAATACAGAAAAACTGCAAATTCCACATCCAAGAATGAAAGAAAGAGAATTTGTTTTAATTCCAGTGCTTGAGATTTTAAAAGAATCTGCCGATTGTAAATTAGCGGAAAAATTGAATTTTTATAAAAAATCAATTGAGCCGCAGGGTGTGGAAAAATGCCCGGAAAACGTTCAGGTTTTGTTCAAAAATCTGTATGAAGGCGGAATTTATGGAAACAAAAATTGCTGAAAGTCAGACAGCTACACTTGTAGCAGAAAGGAATGAGTCTGAAGAAATTAAACGAAAATTTTCTGCGGGAGAATTTGAAGGTCCTCTTGATTTACTGTGGTTTTTGATACACAAAAGTGAAATTAATATTTACGATATTCCAATTGCGCAGATTACAGAACAGTATCTTGAATATCTTGATTATGCAACTCAGACAGATCTTGGTGATTTAAGCGAATTTTATAAATGGGCGGCAATGCTTTTGAATATGAAAAGTAAAATGCTGCTTCCTGTTGAAATTAACTATGATGATATGGATGAAATAGAAGATCCTCGTGATGAGCTTGTAGAAAAGCTTATTGAATATCAGAAATTTAAAAAACTTTCCGAATTAATGGAAGAAAAAGAAGATAATTCTGACTGGAATTTTGAGCGAAGTAAAATTCAGCGTACTTTACCATTTGAAGAAAGAGAATCTGATTGGGAAGAAGTTGATACATGGGAACTTCTTCAGCAGATGCAAAAACTTTTTAAAAATATGGTAAGCCAATATTCAAATGAAAAAATTTTGAATATGTACGAAGAAATTACAGTAAACGAAAAAATTACATTAATGAATGAACTTTTTGAAAGAAAAAATGAATGTATGTTTTCAGATTTGATTACACGTCCAGGTGATGCGATGGATGTCATCTGTTCGTTCATGGCAATTCTTGAAGCTGTTAAATTCCGTATGATTAAGATTATGCAGAATCGGGTTTTTGGTGATATTAAAATTATGAAGCGCCTTGACACAAATGAAAGTTTTGAAAACTTTGAGATAACAATTGATAAAATAGAAAAAACAGAAGAGTCTGCGGAAGCTGATAAAGAAACTTCTGAAAATAATAAAAGTGGTGAGTAAATGGAACTGGAAAAAGAGACTGCTCTTGTAGAAGCGATTTTATTTCTGGAGAGCGAGCCTGTTACAGAAAAGCAGCTTTCTAATATAGCACAGCTTTCTGAAGAAGTTGTAAAAATGTGTATTGGAAATCTTCAGGAAAAATACAAGGAAGATTCCTCTGGGCTTGAGCTTACGATGATTACTGGTGGCTGGTGTATAATTCCAAAAGGTGAATTTTGGGATGTACTCCGTGAAAAGTATGGTGAAAAATCATCAGGAAGACTTTCAAAATCTGCGTTAGAAACGTTGTCAATCATAGCGTATTCTCAGCCTGTAACTCGTGGAGAAATTGAAAAAATTCGTGGAGTAAGTGCAGATAATATGATTCGGCTTTTGGTTGAACGTAATCTGATAAAAGAGGTTGGTCGTAAAGATGTTCCTGGAAAACCAATACAATTTGGAACAACAAAAGAATTTTTAAAATTCTTCCACCTGAACAGTATTGCGGAACTTCCTAAGCTTGATGAAGATGAGGAACAGAGATTTGAACTTTCAAGATAATGAAAAAAACAAGGATGAACTAAGACTTCAGGTTTATCTTGCTCATTGTGGAGTTGCAAGTCGTCGTGCCTGCGAAAAAATTATTGCCGATGGACGTGTAACTGTAAATGGAGAAACAGTCTGTGAAATGGGCGCAAAGGTTTCTGAAAAGGATGAAATCTGCGTAGATGGAAAAAAAGTTTATCTGGAAGAAATAAAAAGATATGTACTCTTGAACAAACCAGCTGGATATGTTTGTTCTCTTTCAGATGAAAAAGACAGACCTGTGGCTGCCGATCTGTTAAAAGAAAAGTATTCGGAACGACTGTATAACATTGGCCGCCTTGATATGTTTAGTCAGGGACTTATAATTTTTACGAATGATGGAGATTTTGCAGCAACTCTTTCGCATCCTTCTGCTGAACTTGAAAAAGAGTATGTTGTTGATGCCAGTATGCCGTTGCCTAGAACTCTCTGCCAGGAATTTGAAAAGGGGATTCGCGTTGATGGTGTTTTTTATAAATGTAAATCAGCTCATGAACTGAATGCCCGTAAGATTAAGATTGTTCTGGTAGAAGGAAAAAACAGAGAAATTCGAAACGTTTTTGCTTCAAAAGAAATTGGCATAAAACGACTTACTCGTGTTAGAATTGGTAATATAGAAATAAAAGATTTAAAACCTGGTGAATTTCGTGAGTTAAGTCAAAAAGAAGTTCAAGGGCTTTTGAAACTTTGCAAAAAAACAGAAAAATATTAATAGAAGGAATACGATATGATTATTGCTATGGACGGACCTGCCGGAACAGGAAAAAGTACTATTGCTTCAATTATTGCAAAAAAATTGAACATTACGTATCTGAACAGCGGAAGCTTTTATCGTGCGCTTACACTTGCATTGCTGGATGCAGGCATTAACCTTGCAGATGAGAATGCTGTTGTTGAATTCTGTAAAAAACAGAACCTTGATTATAACAAATCTCGACTTGTTTTGAATGGAACTGATGTAGAGGATCATCTGCATGATGACAGGGTTTCTAAAAATGTTGCGCAGATTTCTGCAATTGTGCCAATACGTCATCTGGTAAATGACAGAATGCAGGAAATTACAAAAAGTCTTGATATCGTGTGCGAAGGCCGTGATATGACAACAGTTGTATTTCCTCAGGCAGAGTATAAATTTTATCTTGATGCATCTCTTGATGTTCAGGCTCAGCGCCGTTTTGACCAGGGCGTAAGCAATATGACTCTGGAAGAAATCAAGGAAGCTATCAGAAAAAGAGATGAGATTGATAGAAATAAAGCGGAAGGTGCATTGAAACGTGCACCTGATGCGGTTTACATTGATACCTCGAACTTGACCATAGATATGGTTTGTGAGATAATATTAAACAAAATACACAAATAAGGGTTCAATTATGGAAGAAATGGAAGTGGAAAAGGAAGAAGCTCTCAACTCCAAGAGCGCTATCCAGACACAATTAGAAGAGTCTCTGAACAATCTCAGCAATCCAGAAGAAGGACAGATCGTAGAAGGTGAAGTAATTTCAATTTCTGAAGATTATGTTTTCCTTGATGTAGGTTGTAAATCAGAGGGTAGACTCCCCGTTGCGGAGTTCGCAGGTGACCTGCCAAATGTAGGGGACAAAGTTTCAGTTTTCTTAGTAAAAGTTTTTGGTCGTAACGGTCCAGAGATTTCTAAGACTAAGGCAGATGCTAAGCGCATGTGGAAAGATGTTGCTCAGTCATTCAAGGACAAAACTCCAGTTGCCGGAACAATCACAAAGATTGTAAAAGGTGGTTATGACGTTAATCTTGGCGGCGACATTCATGCATTCCTGCCAATCAGTCAGTCTGACAGCCAGAAAGTAGAAAAGGCTGAATCATTAATCGGTTTGAAATCTCAGTTCTATATTGAACGTCTTTATTCAGATAATAAAGCAAATGTTGTTGTAAACCGCAGAAAATATCTTGAAGAAGAAATTGATGCAAAACGAGATGCATTCTTTAACGATGTAAAGATTGGTGACACTGTAAAGGGTACAGTAAAGAGCTTTACAAGTTTTGGTGCTTTCATTGACCTTGGTGGTTTTGATGGTCTTCTTCATATCAATGATATGTCATGGGGACACGTAGCTCGTCCAAAGGATTTTGTAAAGAAAGGTCAGGAAATCGAACTTAAGGTTATCCGCCTTGACCCGGCAGAAAAGAGAATCAATCTTTCTCTTAAGCATTTTACAGAAGATCCATGGATTCATTTTGAAGAAAAATATCATGTAGAAGACAAGGTAAAAGGTAAGGTTACAAAGCTTACTGACTTTGGTGCATTCATCGAACTGGAAGAAGGTATTGAAGGTCTTGTTCACATCAGTGAATTCTCTTGGACAAAGAAAATCAACAAGCCGTCTGATATGGTAAATGTTGGCGACGAAGTTGAAGCAATGATTCTTGGTTATGATATTCAGGCTGGTCGTGTATCACTTGGTATCAAACAGGTAACAGCTAATCCTTGGGATTCAATTGGTGATAAATATCCAGTTGGAACTAAAGTAAAGGGAAAGGTTGTAAAACTTACAAATGCAGGTGCTTTCATTCAGCTTGAAGAAGGCATTGACGGATTCCTCCATGCAGATGATATTTCCTGGACAAAGAAGGTTAAGCATCCTGGAAGTGAATTGACTGTTGATCAGGAAATCGAAGTTGTTGTAATTGAATGCGATACTGAAGCTCACAGAATTAAGGTTGGTATTAAACAGCTTACAGATGATCCTTGGAAGCAGTTTGCAGAAGAATATAAGCCTGGTTCAACTCTTGAAGGCGAAGTAACTTCTATTACTGATTTCGGTATTTTTGTAAAAGCTCCAAACGGAATTGAAGGTCTTGTAAATAAGGCTAACCTTAGCGAAGACCGCGATACACCATTTGAAGAAGCTGTAAAGAAATACAATGTTGGTGACAAAATCAACGTATTTGTTGTTGAAGTAAACGTAGAAAAGGGAAAGGTTGCTTTCTCTGTACGTGAATTCAAGAAAAAGCAGCAGCGTGATGAAATTTCACAGTATATGGCTCAGTCAAACAACGAAGATGACGGAGCTTTCACAATCGGTGAATTGTTGAAAAAATAATTTTCCAGAAGGTTTTGATGAATCAGTTATCTTTAGAAACACTAAAGGCTCTCATCGAAATCAATGGTGATATAAATTCAGATTATCAACACAAAGACGCATTGTTCTTTCGTATTTTGAAAGCGGCAATGCGTCTTGTTTGTTGTGAAATGGTTTGTTATATCACTGTTGAAAATGGTGTTATTCTCAAATTAGTTTCAAAAATAAAAAAAGATAAAGAGACAGTTGCGAATATAGATATAGTCAAATCTGGTATTTTTGATATTGTTTTGCGAGGTGAATCTCTTTACGCAAATGATGCAAATGAAGATTTGTATTACAGTCAGTTTTTAACTCAATTTGATGATGATATAGATTCATTTTTATTTGTTCCAGTAAAAAAATCAGATAGTGTTTATGGCATAATTTGTCTGTTTAATAAAGTAAATTCTGATTTTAATGAAAATGATAAATTTGTTATTGAATCTCTTGCTTCTCTGGCAGCAGGCTCGCTGGAGAACTTTAATAAAATTCAGTCTCAACTTAATCAGATTTCTATGGTTGCTGGGAAATTAAATTCTTCAAATAATGTAAAGATTCATGATTTTGTTGTAAAAAGTCCTGTAATCCAGGATTTGATGGTATATGTAAAAAAGGCTGCAGTAACAAATTCTTCTGTCTTGATTACAGGTGAAAGTGGCGTAGGTAAAGAACTTTTTGCTGAACAGATTTATTTAAACAGTAACAGGGTTAATAAGCCTTTTGTGCGGGTGAATTGTGCAGCATTGTCTGAAACTCTTATGGAAAGTGAGCTTTTTGGACATGAGAAGGGTGCCTATACAAGCGCTGAATCAAGTAAGAAAGGTAGATTTGAGATTGCAGACGGTGGAACGATTTTTCTTGATGAAGTTGGTGAGATTCCATTGCATTTACAGCCTAAGCTTTTGAGGATAATACAGGACAAGCAGTTTGAAAGAGTTGGTTCTGCGGAGTCAATAAGTGTTGATGTACGCATTATTGCTGCTACAAACAGAAATCTAGAAGAAATGGTTCAAAATGGATTATTTAGAGAGGATTTGTTTTTTAGATTGAATGTTCTTCCTATACGAATTCCGCCGTTAAGAGCAAGACCAGATGATAT
Organism: Treponema sp.; assembly: GCA_017381365.1. Taxonomy (GTDB): domain Bacteria; phylum Spirochaetota; class Spirochaetia; order Treponematales; family Treponemataceae; genus Treponema_D. Next base: position 4,840 of record JAFOCI010000050.1, on the reverse strand, counting down.
AATTCCTATTGCTGAATCATTTTTAAAAAAATATTCAAACGAATATGGAAAGCGATTTACAGGATTTTCGGAATCTGCTGCTGAAGCTTTGCAAGGATATTTGTGGCCTGGTAATGTAAGGGAACTTGATAATGCTGTTGCAAGAGCTTGTATACTTGGAACAGAGCCCATAATTATGAAAGATGATTTCCGGCTTTCTATAACTGACTCTTGTGTAAAACAGGAAAATGATGAGGGAAATACAGAATTAGCTTCTGTTATATTTAACAGCGAAGATAAAACGTTAAAAAATGCGCTAAATATATTTAAAAGAACATATTTGTTGAAAATTCTTGAAGAATGTAAATGGAATCAGACAAAAGCAGGAAAAGTTCTTGGAATTCAGAGAACTTATGTTTCTCGGCTTATGAATGAGTTGCATATTCGTGAAAAATAATGGTATAAATATATAGTACTTTTTAGGAGTTTAAAAGATGGAAAATCAGGTTAATAAATCTACATTAAATGACAAGATTGCAGAATTTGTTTCTTCAAGCAGAAATATTTTTATTGGATTGCTTGCGGTAGTTGCTGCAGTAGTTATTGTATACGGGGCAATTGTTATTGTTTCTTTAAATGGAACAGTAAAGGCTTTGGCTGACATTGATTCAATTTCTTATACAATGACAAAAGATTCTGCTGCTTTGACAGATGCTGAATTGGATGCAAAAAAAGACAGTGCTTTGGTTTCACTTGCAAAATACACTGAAAAGAGAGGTGTTGCTGGTGTTAGAGCAAATATGCTTACAGCTGAAATTCAGTTCAGTAAAAAAGATAATGAAGCTGCTGCAAAAAGCTGGATTGCTGCTGCAGAAAAAGGCAAGAAAGTCTACACAGCACCACTTTCATATTTTAATGCTGCTGTTGCTTATGAAAATGCAGGCAATCTAAATGCTGCAGAAGAAACTTATAAAAAAGTTCTTTCATACAAAGATTTTGATCAGATTGCTCATGCAAAATTCAGTCTTGCTCGTGTTCTTGAAGCAAAAGGCGATGTAGATGCCGCTTTGACTGTTTATAATGAACTTTTTGAAAATTCTGAAAATGATTCTTGGGCAAAGCTTGCTAAATCAAGAATTATTGTTCTTTCTGCTGATAAAGAATAATCAAATTTTATAGGAGTTGAAGAGACTGCAATGAAAAAGAGTTCCTGTTTAATATATCTGCTTTTCATCTGCAGTCTTTTTTGTTTTAATTCCTGCGGAATGGATGTTGTATATTATCTTTCTGCACCAGTAACCGCATATAATGTTCATGCAATTACTTCTGCTAATTATTCTGATACTACAAGTAACTATGAACTTTCGTATTTTAGTTTTAAGACAAGTGAATTAGCAAATAAAGACTTTACTGAGCAGGATAGTAATTTTAGATTTGATGGTACTGCAATTTATTATAAAATCTATAATAACTATTCCACAATGAACAGTGATATTTCATCTATAAGCAGTAAAATCAGTGATACTAATGAATCTTCTGCGGCAACATACATTGTTGAATCATTGAAATATCAGCAGTTAAAAGCCAGTAACACAAATGATGTTCCATTGATCAAAATTGATAATGTTTCATCAGATAGAAAGGTGTATATTAGACTTACAAATTATCATGAAAATGAAAACAGTCTTTTTTCTGCCAGAATTCTTGTTGGCGGCGATTGTGAAAATGGTGTTGCTTCTGATTCAACTATAAATCTTGGCACTCCTAGAAGAGCAAGTGCAGATGCGTTGAATTTTGATTTCGGTCGAAAATATACTTCTGGAAAATATAATGGAAGTTATGTTTATCCAGATAAAGATGATGTTGATGTAAAGTATAGTTCTACAGCCTCTGCAGAAGGTGTATGGTATGTAAATATGTACGCTGTTGGTATTGGTACAGACGAATCATATACAACTTATTATACAAATGCCCTTCATTTGGGTGCTGTAGCAATAAGTCAAAATACAGAAGATAATTAATTTATTTTCATTGTTTTGTAGAGAGTTACAAATTCATCCCAGGAATTAATAAACACTTTTCCCAGTTCAGGGTCGAACATTTCTCCAAGAGATGACTCCATAATTGTTTTTGCTTTTTCAAAAGAATAGGCTTCTTTGTAGCAGCGTTTGCTAACCAGAGCATCGAAAACGTCAACAAGCGTCATTATTCTTGCTTCCAGAGGAATTTCTTTACCTTTCAATTTTTTAGGATATCCCGTTCCATCCCATCGTTCATGATGATAGTGTGCAACATTTGTAACGACTTTTTTTAATTCTTCGTCATCAACTTCTTTAAGAACATTCTGTACAATTCTTGCACCTTCCTGGGAGTGCATTTTCATCTCTTCAAATTCTTCTTGTGTAAATCTTTCTGGTTTTCGCAAAATGTTGTCTGGAATTGCAATTTTTCCTAAATCGTGCATTGGAGCAGCTTTTATAAGATTATCGTAAAAATTATCATCTAAGTCTTTATATGAATCGTTTTCTTTTAAAATCTTTATAAAAACTTTTATACATTCACTGGTTCTGTTAATATGTCCGCCTGTACTGTTATCACGGCTTTCTACCATACTAGCCATTCCGGTGATAATTGAATTTTGCATTTGAATAATCTGTTGTGTTTTGGATTCAACTTTATCTTGAAGTTTGTAATTATAATCAGTGATAAGATGAAGAAATTCCTGTTGTTTTGTTTCATCTCGCAATTCAATCAGATAGCCGATATTTTTTTGCTTTTTTAGCGTTGTAATTGAACAGATTACAGAAATGTTTTTTGTTTCAAATATCTGCTCACTATTATAATCTTCAGTCCATGAGAGAAACCATTTAAAAAGTTCATTATAAAAGACAGAATCAGAAGGTTTTACATGTTCATCGATGACGAGTTCATTTAGTTCCGGGAATACTTTTTTTGCAAAATCATTGCAGCCCATAAACCGTTTGTCTGTATCGAATGTAATGTAACCATATCCATATCGCCGTTCAAATGCGTTAAGAAGATTTGATTCAATATCATATAAATTCACTTTTTGCATTAATTTCAATAGAATACCAAGATTTATTGTGAATACAAAAGGAACTGGGTCTATATGAATATTAACAAATCCTCGTATTATGAAAGAGATTGCAGATAGTGAAAGAATTGCAAGAATACCTGTTACAGTTTTTATAGAAATTTTTGTTTTTTTATATATTGAATAAATAACAATCAAAAATGCAAGTATAACGCAGGTAATTATGTACAGCGAAAAAATAAAATGGAGAGCTCCATTTGTTTTTATAAGGTATGAAAAATTTTGAGAGTAAACTAAAGTAACGTGTGTATAATAAAGATTTGTGTAGTAGTTTGTTATTAAAATTCCTTCAATAGCAAAGGCGATAACAATCATTATAATTCTTACGGATTTTATATATTTAATCTGGCAAAAATTTGCAATTACAAAAAGCAGGCAAAGATTCGAAAATATTCCTCCGATGTTGTAACATTGAACTCCAATAAGAGCAACACCAACAGATGTGGCACAAGCTATGATACAATATCCATAATTAGTCACTATGGAAGAGAAAAATAAAAGTATCTGACTGGCATTGTATTTCTGCTTTTTTGTTTCAAGAAAAAGCATAGTTTCATATAAAGAAATAATTGCCGAAATGATATAAATCCACTTCATTAATTAGATTGTAACATGATTTTGATAGAAAAGAAAAAAAATTATCAATTGCTAAGTTTTTTTGCTGGTTGCTTGCATATAATTTTTGTTTGCGTTATTATATTAAAACACGGTGCTTTAGCTCAGCTGGATAGAGCAACTGCCTTCTAAGCAGTAGGTCGACAGTTCGATTCTGCCAAGCATCAAAAGGTGATTTGATTTTCAAATCACCTTTTTTTATGGAGTGGGATGAATAACCAGCCTTTAAGTCGTATATGGTGTATTAAGTCCCACTGAAATACCTTATGAGAATAATCGGCACCCCGATTTTTGCATTCTGGTTCGTTCATTTTATCTGAATTTTATGAATAAAGACGAATTATCAGTCAATTGTTCAAATGGATTTTTTTTCTCTGCCAGTGATTTTTACAAATCAGTTTTTGGAAAAAAAGTTTATAAAATTGCCATTGATGCAGGATGTTCTTGCCCTAACAGGGATGGAACAAAAGGAACCGGTGGTTGTATATTTTGCAGCCAGAAAGGTTCAGGAGAGTTTTCTCAAAAAAAAGAGCTAAGTGTTAGCCAGCAGATTGAAAATGGAAAACTGCTTGTAAAATCAAAAACGAAAGATAATAGTTACATCGCATATTTTCAAAATTTTACAAATACCTATGGTGATTCAAAAAGTTTGATAAAAAAATATTATGAAGCCCTGGAATGTAAAGATATTGCAGGGATTTCAATTGCCACCCGCCCAGATTGTATTTCTGATGAAATTTTAGAAGGGTTAAAGCTGATAAGTGAAAAAAACTTTGTAATGCTGGAGCTAGGGTTTCAGACTTGCAATGAAATATCTGCTAAATATATAAATCGATGTTACGAAAATCTCGTATATGATGAATGTGTTTTAAGAATAAGAAAAGAATGTCCTGCAATTCATATAATAACACATGTTATATTTGGACTACCAGGTGAAACAGAGCAGGACACAGGGCAAACGCATTTTAAATACTTTTAAAATAAATACTAAACAAAGTATAGTATTTAAAAATCTAAAAAAGCATTAGAATTCTTTCGGGAGAAAAAAATGACATTGAAAGAATCACTAATGACAATAAAAGATTTCAGAATTGACAGATGCAAGAAGCATAACCTGTGCGATATTTTAAT
>JAFOCI010000049.1 GCA_017381365.1 Treponema sp. | reverse complement strand
CGATGCTCAGCGACAAAAAAGATTTTGATGTACAAAAGATGATTGGCAAATATAAACCAATGTCTTTTGCAGAAGAAGCTTTGACTGCCATGAATTAAGTATTTTAGAAAGTCGACTTGTTCGTTGACTTTTTATGGGAGCTTATATGATAGATTTACATTGCCATTTAGATGGCGCGATTACTGTTTTAACAGCGAAAAAACTTGCGGAAATACAGAACATCAGATTGCCTTTTGAAAATGACGAAGAGCTGGAAAGTTTGCTTTCTGTGCCTGAATCTTGCGAAAGTCTTACGGAGTTTTTGAAATGCTTTGCGCTTCCTCTTACTCTTTTGCAGACGAAAGAAGGAATTACAGAAGCTGTAAAGCTTATTCTTGATGAAAAAGCAGAAGAAGGCATGAAGTATATAGAGCTGCGATTTGCGCCTCAGCTGCATTGTGAACGGGGTTTGAGTCAGGAGGATGCTGTTCTTGCGGCTCTGGAAGGGTTGAAAGGAAGCAAAGTTCATTGCAACCTGATTTTGTGCTGTATGCGTGGCGAAAAGCTTACGGAAAAAAATCTGGAAACCGTGAGGCTTGCAAAAAAATATCTGGTAGAAGACGGCGGCGTTGTTGCCCTTGATCTGGCTGGTGCAGAAGCGCTTTTTAAGACGGAAAACTTTGCACTGGAATTTGGCGAGGCAAAAAAACTTGGTGTGCCTTTTACAATTCATTCGGGAGAAGCTGACGGCTGGCAGAGCGTAAAAACTGCGCTGGACTTTGGAGCGGTGCGTATTGGGCATGGTGTAAGGGCCTGGCAGAATGAAGAACTGCTTAATTATATTGAAGAAAATAATATTGTTCTTGAAATGTGTCCTAATTCCAACAGGCAGACTAAGGCTGTGGAAGATATGAACGTTTATCCTTTGCGAAAGTTTCTTGAGATGGGTATTAAGGTTACGGTAAATACTGATGATCCTGCAATCTGCCGCACAACGCTTAAGAAAGAATTTGATTACCTGCGTAAAAATTATGCTCTTACTACGGAAGAAGAAAAACAACTTTTGCAAAACTCAATTGATGGTGCATTTACATCATTGTCTATGAAAGAAAAACTTAGAGCTTATATTGGTTAGTGCGCGGTTTGCGCGGTAATGGAACTTGCGCGGGTACCCGAACAGGTGAAAACCTGTGAGAGCACCCGCGAAAAGCGAACGTCGGTTCTAACCGACAGGAATGAAGAGAGCGAAAAAAACAAGTGCGCGGTTTAGCGCGGAGAAAGAACCTGCGCGGGTATGGAAGGGTTGCCGAAGGCAAGGCGGAACGGAACGTAGTGGAGTGGAGACCGAGCGTTAGCGGGCCCTGGAACACCCGTTTGCGAAAAGAATTTGCGCCCATGATGAAAAAAAAAGGATTTGCTGGTAGAATAAAAAATCATGATTGACATTCAGAATGAGATGGACACTCGGGAAGTGCCTTTGCAGAAAGTCGGGGTAAAAGGCGTAAAATATCCGGTGACGGTTCTTGATAAAAATAATAAGACTCAGGCGACGACGGCCAGCGTGGATTTGTTTGTGAATCTTCCGCAGCATTTTAAGGGGACCCACATGAGTCGTTTTATTGAGATTTTTCACAAGCATCGGGAAAATCTTACGATGAATCATTTTCTGGAAATGCTTGAGGAGATGCGGGTGCGGCTGGAGGCTCAGAAGGCTTTTGGCGAGATGCGTTTTCCGATTTTTATTGAAAAAAAAGCGCCTGTGAGCGGTATGCCTGGGATTATGAGCTACAACTGCGAGTACGAAGGCTGCGTCTGGGAAGGGGGCAAGCAGTTTGTGGTCAGCATTGAAGTGCCGATTACGACTGTTTGTCCTTGTTCAAAGGCTATCAGTGAGTACGGGGCCCACAATCAGCGTGGCATTGTTGTGGTTAAGCTTTTGTATTCTGATTTTTTCTGGATTGAAGATGTTATTGAAATGATTGAAAGCTGTGCTTCAAACGGTTTGTATTCGCTTCTTAAGCGGAAGGATGAAAAATTTGTTACTGAGCACGCTTACGAAAATCCGCGGTTTGTTGAAGATGTGGTTCGAGAAGTGTACCTAGGCTTGAAGAATTTTAAGGTTGCAAAGCCCTTCAAGTGGTTTTCTGTGGAATGCACCAATGCAGAAAGCATACACAATCATGATGCTTATGCCTATACGGAGTTTGGGGAAAAGGAATAGCTTAAAAGGGGCTGTCCCAAAAGTAATGAGCGTAGCGCTCAGGAACCACCCTTCGAAATGACTGCTACAGTAAATGTGGTGGTTTCGATAAACTCAACCACCGTAATGCTACCTTATTGGACAGCCTCTTTCATTTCTACAATCTGTTTTCTGCACTTTCCAGTGTGTTAAACATAAGACGCACATTTCAGAGGTGAGCAGTGCGGAGCGTCTGAAATGGCTTGATGAAATGGAAAGCTTCGTTCAGAAGCTTACCAAATTCTTATAATCTGTTTTCTGCACTTTCTAATGTGTTAAACATAAGCATCGCAATAGTCATTGGTCCTACTCCGCCTGGAACTGGGGTGATGAAGCTTGCTGTTTCCAGAAGGTCAGCGTAGTCGCAGTCTCCTGTAAGGCGGAAGCCTGATTTTTTTGTGTCATCTGGGATGCGGTTTACGCCTACGTCGATTACAACGGCACCTGGCTTAACCATATTTTTTGTTACTGTGTGTGGGCGGCCTGTTGCTGCAATAAGAATGTCTGCCTGTCGTGTCATTTCTGCCATGTTTTTTGTTCCTGTGTGGCAGATTGTTACTGTACAGTTTGTTTCTTTTCTGGCAAGCAGAAGTGAAACAGGCTTACCTACGATGTTTGAGCGGCCGATTACAACTGCATGCTTTCCGCTTGTTTCGATTCCCATTTTTTCAAGAAGAACGATGATTCCGTGTGGTGTACATGGAAGGAATGCTTTTTTGCCAATTACAAGGTTTCCTACGTTCATTGGGTGAAAGCCGTCTACATCTTTTTCAGGGTCAATGGCAAGAAGAACTTTTTCTTCGTTGATATGTTCTGGTAGTGGCAGCTGAACAAGAATTCCGTGAACTGCTGTGTCTTTGTTCAAGTCGTCGATGATTTTAAGAAGTTCTTCTTCTGTTGTGCTTTCAGGAAGATGAAGGCTGCGGTCTGCCATTCCAACTTCGGCAAGAGCCTTCTGCTTTCCTGTAACATAAGAAACGCTGGCTGGATTTTCGCCTACAAGGATTACTGCAAGACAGGGAGTTATTCCCTTTGCCTTAAGTGCCGAAACTTTCTCTGCTACTTCGCCACGAACCTGTGCGGCGATTGTTTTTCCGTCAATAATTGTTGCGCTCATCTGTTACCTTCCTGTTATATTTTTGTTTTAATTGTAAAAAGACGCTAAAAACTGTATAGTGTACTTTAGTAGAATTTTATTTAATTATAAGAAATCGTGAGGAAAAATGAAACGTATTATTGCCGTTTTAAGCATACTTTTGGCTTTTTATATGCCTGTTTTTGCTCAAACAGAAGAAAGTGAACCTGATAATGGTAATGTTCAAACAGAAGAAGAAAACATTGAGCAGAATGAAGATTCAGATGACGAAAACATTGTGCGTAAGGAAAATGATTATAAGGTAAATGGCAGAGGAGATCAGTTTATAAAGATTGGTCTTATGCCTAACTTTCCAATGAATTTTGGTGACAAGCTTTATGTTGGTGGTGCAGCCCAGCTTGGTTATTATCATTTTTTTACAAGTTGGTTTGCGATTGGTGGCGAACTTATGGCTGGTTATAATCCGACTCTGGGAAGTAATGTTCTTACTTTTGTTCCTGTTACAACAGGAGTTATGTTTCAGCCTTCTTTCCGACGTTTTGAATTTCCTGTGTTTTTATCAGCTGGTTTTGGTTTTGAAACATGTGCGAATAAAAAATATTTTCCTGGCTTTGCTGCAAAAGCAGAAGCTGGAGTTTTCTTTAGAATTGTTGAAAGCTGGTCTGTAGGTTTGAGCGGACAGTATTTATATTTGCCACAATGGTATACAGACACAAAGAATGCAGATTCGGATTACGGTGTGTTTACGCAGATTGCTATTTCTGGGCGATATCATTTCTAATTTGGGGATTGTATGAGAAAGGTTTTTATTTCTGTTTTTATAACTGTTCTGACATTTTTCTTTTTTTCTGGTTGTTATGATGCGATTTTCCAGGAAATTCGTACAGAAGTAGAGCTTAATGAAGGTTCTATTTCTGGATTTATAAATAATATCGTAAGGTTTTCTGCTGCTGGCTCAGGAAGAGAATTTCTCATTATTTCTGATGGAAATTTATATATAAAAGAAGCTTCATCTGCTTCAGCTGGTAACTGGATAAAGCTTTCAGGTTTTGGTTTACCAGAACCTGTTTCATATTCTTATTATGACGGTACTTTTTCTGGAGAACATATTTTTAAAGTTGCTGCAGACAAAGATCATCTGTATGCATTATCTTATGCTCCTTATTACAATCAGGATAAGAGCCGCAATGTTCCAAAAGATTTGTATCTTTATGAATGTACTCCAAAAGCTGGTGCATACGGATTGCCAGACTTTTCATCCGGATGGCATAGAGTTGATGCTGTTAATTCAAAGATTAAGGAGTATGTTTCTCTCTTGAATGCTGATTATTTTAGTATGGATGCCAGTGTGCATTTGTTCTGTACAAATGCATATAATCCGGAACACAGAAAGGCGTATATACGTGTGGGTGGTAGTTCTCCTTACGATTACAATATTATAAATAATTACTTCTGGGTTGTTTACGAATTAAATGGTGGTAGTCCTGAAGTTATTAATTGCAGTGACAAATCGAATGTTTCTTATAATACGTCGAAAAAAAATTATTTTGTAGGAAAAGATGTTCTTGGTGCTTTCTATTTTAAAGACAGTGTTCATTTTACTAATACTTTGAATCCAACTACAAATGAATCAAAATCTAGACCAGATGCAACCTTTGCATATCTTGCTTACGATACTGAATATCTTTCAAGCTTTAGTTTGGATGATTATAATGCTGCCAGTTCAAATGCTGAAGGAAGAGTTATTGTTCATACTTATTCTGATGGTTCGCCAGAATATTATGAAGGCGAATATTCTCTCATAAAAGCATATCTTGCTGGAGTTAGTGCATCAAGAAAATATACTGATGAAGGTGGTGTTGAAAAGGAGACTCCTTTTGAGGGAGTTGCTAGACCTGATGCGGTTACAAGAACTTATATGAATACTGATTCAACTATTTGTTCTCCTGCTGTTTGTGCAGATTCTCTTTTAATGGGAACTGGCAGTTACCGTTCTTCTGGTGATGGTATTTACAGAGTTTCTCTTGATGCAAACGGCAAACCAGCGTTAATTACGTCTTCATTTGTAACAAATGCGGCTGATGTAATGTGTAAGCCGTATATTGTCCGTTCTTTACTTTCTGTAGAACCAGATGTAACAGAATTAAAAAACACGATTTATGCTTCTATGGATTATATCTATACAGAATCAGCAGCTGGTACTTCTATTGAAAACCGCGGTATGTGGGCTTATTATCCTGCAACTCTGGAATGGAACAGAGATTAATAAAAATCATAGTTAATGGAAAAGGCTGCTGTAATATGCAGCTTTTTTTGTTTAAATGAATAAGATGCAGAAAAGGCTATGCTGCTGTCGTATAAATCATTTTCCTTAGTTGATATAGAAAAATCTGTTTTAATATTTAAATGTGATTTTTTTTCTATTTTTAATTTAGAAGTTGCTTTCCATGTTAATTTTTCTGTATAAGGTGCAGCCGAATAAGAAAATATAAATGAAGGCGACAGTTTTGTTCGTAATGTAGTTGTAATAGAGCAGTTATAAGAAGCTTTTTCAAATAATTTTTCGGCTGTTATTTCATTATTAAATATATTTTGAAAACTATCATCAAAATTTAGTGATGTGATTTTAAAATTCAATAATGAGTTTACCTGCTTAGTTTTAAATTCTGAAGAAAAACTTAATGCAGAATTGACGAAAAAAAATCCGTCTGTCTGAATTTTTTCTTCTGCGAAAAATATTATGCCAGAACGAATTTTTGCCTTGTTTCCGATGAAAAAAGTAAATTGCGGATTGATTCTGAATTGTTTTGAAATTTTCAGATGATTTCCGTTTGCCGTAAATATTTGATTAGAAGATGTATTATAAATAAAAGTTTTAAGAAGAAAATTTTTAATTTTGAAAGAATTATCAACAGAATAAATAAAGCCATTTTCATAAATAATAAAATTTAATTTACACGATATTGGTTTATAGGAAAATAAACATTGAAAGTGATGGCATTCTTTCCATTCATTTGGAAAATATGGGACGATGTTGTACCAGCTGGAATTTTCAGATGAAATAAGAAATCTTCCTGTTGTAAAGGATATACCACATCTCAATTTTTTTGAAAAATTTAACGAAATTGATGAACTGAATAAAGTTTTTTCTTTTTCATCTGTGAATATTGAAATTTTCAGGTCATGCAGAATTTTATTAGAATTTTTATAATTATAATAAAAGTTACCGGCAAATGGTTTGTTGTATGAAGCAGCTGATGGCATACTTACAGTTAATGATTGCAATGTGATGTCAGGACTTGTTAATGGAGTTGAAATATAACCAATTCCTCCTGTATTTAATTTTGACCCGCTGCCAGATGTGCTTAATTGTCCAAATTTGAAATAAAATGGCATTTTTGAAAAATCATAAGGTGTTAATATGATTCCCCATGCTGGTTCATGGGGTTTAAGACTATAGCCGTAATTTACATTGTCAGAAGTCCAGGCTGTTTTTGCAGTTATACCGCTAAAAGACATTTCAGTTTCACTATTTAATTTCCATGTATTTTTTTCTGTCTCGCTTTGTTGGAATTTTGTAGAAAATTTGGAGTTTAAAGAGATTTTTTTTACTGGATTGCAGTATAGTAAAACGGCGTGTGTTATAAAAAAGAATACATAAAAAAGAATTTTTTTCATGTATATTTATTAGTTTTTTTTTATTAATTTCTGCATTTAAAATACAAAAATCCCGAAAAAAATCGGGATTTTGTAGAATCATTCGTAAGTCAGATTGAATACCTCTTATGCTCTGCTTTGGGGCATTCAATTAATCCTTTTCGAATTATTGTTTTTCAGATTTTGTGCTTGCAACGTAACTTGCACAGTTTTTAAAGTTGTCAATGTTAGAAATCTTAGCACGCCAGTATTCAGCTTCTGTTTTTGTCATGTATGGACCTACACGAACGCGATAGAAAAGCTGATTTTTGTTGTCTGAATATGTGAATACATCTGCATTAATTTGATTTCTTGCAAGAACTTCTCGGGCAGCATCAGCGCTTTTTCTGCTTGTCAAAGATGTAACCTGAACCCAATACTGTGTAATCATTGGTTTTGCAGGAGCTGCTTTTACTGTTGTTGTATTGTTTACGATAACAGCAGCTTTCTGTTGAACTGGTTTAGTAACTGTTTTTTCTGCAACTTCTGGCTGTTTTTTTGACTGAGCCTTTGGAGCTGCTTCATAATAATCACCAGATTTAGATTCTTCGTATTTTTTTGGAGCAGGACGACGTTCTTCTCGAACTGAAGCAGGCGCTTTTGTAATTTCTTTTGGTGGAACTGGTGCCTGTGCAATCTGCTGTGGCAAAGCTGTCAAATCAATTGTTGTTGTATTATTGATGATTGTCTGTGCCTGCTGTGTAGAAGGAACTGCAGTAACTTCTGTTTCTGTAATTACTTCTTCTGGTTTTGCATTTGGTGCAAAAGTTTCAGCTTCGGTTTCAGGCTGATTGTTCTGTTCAAAATGATTTTCAAAATTTAATTTTTCATCAGAGGTTTCTGCTGGAGCTGGTGAAAGTGAAATCCAGCCGTTTGCAGTATCCTTATTATAATTTTTTGTCGAACTTGCAAAAGTCTGAGGTGTACGCGCAGAAGGAGCATAGATAATCAAAGCTGCTCCTAAAACAACAAGAAGAAAAACTCCTGTTGCCGCAATAATCCATAATAATCTTTTCTGTTCCATATCGCATTCCTTTGCGGAAAATATCCGTCGTTACTTGACTATCGGAACTATATGAAATTAGTTTAGATTTTTTTTTGTTTTTTTATATTAATCAGAATTTCTACGGGGATGCCTGTTTCCTGATATTTTTTCAGAAGATTTTTTTGCGATTTGAATCTCTGAATAATCTGACGGAAAGGCATTTTATCTCTTTTGCGGGCTCTTATAAAACGAACGGCAAGGGGAGCGGTAACAAATATGATTTTTTCGCAAAGATTTAAAAGTTCTGGCGTTTTATAGAGAACGGTGGCATTTAAAATAATGTTTTTGCCTTTGTTCTGAGAAATGATTTTCTTTGTTTCTTCTATTATAATTGGATAAACTATGCTTTCCTGTTTTGCAAGAAGCTCTGGGTTAGGGAAAATCAAGGCTCCAAGATTGCGTCAATTCAGGGAGCCGTCTTTGTTTAAAAGTTCCAGATTTGCTTTTTTTGCATCTTCTGAAAATGCTTTTTTAATCGCAGGGGTTGCAATTTCTATTGCCTTGTGGACAGTTTTGTCGGCATCAATGCTGAGCCAGCCTTGCTTTTCATATTGAGAGCAAATGTAGTTTTTTCCTGCTGCCATCGGGCCAGTAATGCATATTATTGACATATTCGTGGTACCTGTTTAATTTCTTTTAAGTTGTTCGATTTATTTTTCCTTATGAAATGAGCATCAAAAAATATTCCGCATGGGTTCTGTATTTTTCTATTAATTCAGAATAATCGTGTTCTACAAAGTGAAACAGGTAGAATGGGGCGTATAGTTCCATTGCAAAAACATATGGATCTCCGCCTGTCATTAATCCCTGATTCTGAAGTTCAATAAAGATTTCTTTCTGGGTATTCAATGGAATATCAACAAAAAATTCCTTGTAAAGTTCTGCCATTTTAGGATTTTTGAATTTTTCTATGAGCAGCAGCTGTCTGAAATTGACAATCCATTCATTCTGAGTCTGATATTCAAACATTTTGAGGCAATTTTCTTTTACAGCCTCTACACCTCGTATGTTTGAATTAACAGAACTGCATTGTTTCAGATAGCGCTGCTTTAATTCGTTTACAAGAGCATCGAAAATCGCCTGTTTACTTTCGTAGTTCTTGTACAATGCGCTGTTTCCAATTCCAGCTTCGTTTGCAATCTGTCTTATGGAAACAGCTTCATAACCATGCACTGCAAATAATTTTAGAGATTTTTCAAGAATTATTTCTTTTGTGTTACCTTTCAGTCTTGGCATTATTTTTTCCGCCATTTCTTTTTATCAGCAAAGCTGCAAGTAAGATTATATACGAAATAATCACAAGTAGTACAACTTTTTTTTACAGAAGTGATTATCCCTGTTGCGACATAAATTTTGTTGAGCCGTTCTGGAAAATTCATAAGCATTGCTGACTTTTAATATGTCTGCAATGCCAATAGGACTGTAATCAATAAACCTCAGCATGACAAAAAAACTCGAATTTCGGGCTTTGTAAAAATAAAGTGAGCAGTAATTCACTTTTTTTGAGATTTTCTTTATATAGTGAGCGAGTGGTAACTTTGTCAATGTTTTTCATCTTAGAAAAACGGCAACTTATCGGATTTTCATTTATTTTAAAATGAAAATAAATTATTCTATTGGGTAGAATTTAAGTTTAGTTGATTTTCTTTAATTAAATTTGCATTTTGAAAATACTACCAGTCAGAAAGAGACTGCCAGAACCGCTAGCTAGCGTTGCTACATACGCAGGTCGGCGTGGAAACTATCGTTTCCAACCTGTGAATGTTTTGTCAGCCTCTTTCTTCCTTCCCCTATTTTCATAATTCAATAATTAACAGAAAAATCAATTTTATTCAGTATGTAATAATACTAGAAATCCTACCTGTTAAATAAAGGGGTGTTCTTATGGCGGAAATTGTTGTTTATTATTCACTTGAAGGCAGCACAGAGATTGTGGCTAAAGAAATTGCTGCTGCTCTTAACTGTGATCTGTTACGGATTGAAACGATTAAAAAGTATGCATCTAAAGGTTTTATGAAATTTATACATGGTGGCGGCGATGTTTTTATGAATAAAAAGCCTGCCTTAAAGCCTTACGAATTTGATGCATCTAAATATGATACGATTATTTTTGCAACTCCAGTGTGGGCAAGTAATTTTGTGCCTGCGCTAAAGACTTTTATTGATGCCCACAAGGATGCGCTTAAGGGTAAGCATTTTAATCTTTACACAGGATTTTTAGGGGGAGGCGCTGATATTGCTGCGGAAAAACTTGCAGAATATCTTGAAATTGACGGTTTTGAAAATCATCTTGTGCTGATTGATCCTTTAAAAAGCCTTCTGATGAAAATAAGGAAAAGATTGAGGAATTCTGCAAAAAAATCAGGGGAGTGGCATGAATTATATCTGGCCGTTGGCTTTAGTTATTGCTTCAAACGTAATGTATCAGGTTTGTGCAAAATCAGTTCCAGGTGAACTGAATCCATTTGTTTCGCTTACTGTGACATATTCATTGGGGGCGGTGTTGTCTCTGATACTGTTTTTTGTTCTTAACAGAAATGCAGATATTGTAGAAGAATACAGAAAAATGAACTGGACATCCTTTTTAATGGGACTGTCAGTTGTAGGGCTTGAAGTTGGGTATATCTACACATATAAGGCTGGATGGCCTTTAAGTACAGCCCAGATTATTCAGGCTGCGATTCTTGCAATCATTCTTATTTTTGTTGGATATTTTGCGTTCAAAGAATCTTTTACGTGGAATAAAATTTTAGGAATTTTTGTTTGTGTTGCAGGGCTTGGTTTGATTAATTTAAAATGAAAAATGTAACAAAATAAAATTAGGGCAGTTTGTTATGAGAAGGAAAGACAGGGAAATTAAAAATTTTGATGAAATTATTTCTGTGCTTGAAAAATGTAAGGTTCTGCATCTTGCTATGATAAGCGATGGAAAACCTTATTCAGTTCCAGTGAATTTTGGCTACATTGTACGTGAAGAAGACGGACAAAAAAAGCTTGCTGTTTATATTCACGGAGCAGGAGAAGGAAAAAAGGTCAGTGCTCTTAAAGAAAATCCTTCTGTAAGCTTTAGCTGTGAATGTGGAGTCCAGGTTGATTCCCTGGGAGATAAGTTAAATGCTTGCAAATGGACTTGTTTTTATGAAAGCGTAATTGGTTTTGGGAAAGTAACTTTTCTTGAAAAATCCCCAGAAAAAACTGCGGGGCTGGATGCTCTTATGTTTCACAACGGTTATAAAATTCCTGCTGGGATAAAAACGATTGCATATAATATGATGGAACTTGCAAATACTATGGTTGCACGCATTGATGTTGATGAAATTACCGGAAAACGACACTCCCGCAAATAGAGAGCCACATATTGTGCAAAAAAATACTTCTGAATGGAAGAAAAATCAATTTGGATAGGACATTGTTATGGAAAAAATTGATGCTGTATTTAAAAAAGAAACAAAATGGAAAACACTTTTTACATCTATTCTGATGATGGCCATTGGTTATGGTCTGCACAAAGGAATTGTTGATAATTATCTTGCAGAAATTGTTGGAATGGGCGAAATGGACAGAGGAGTTACGGAATTTTTCCGCGAGCTTCCTGGTTTTATGCTGATTTTCATCCTTGCGCTTTTCTATAAATTTTCCGCAGAAAAAATGTACAAGATGGGCGGAATTATTATGGTTTGCGGAATGGGACTGCTGGCTTTTATGCCGCCTGCAAAAGCTTTTGTAATCTTTTCAATTTTTTTGTATTCGGCTGGTGAGCATATCCAGCTGGGAATGAAAAATACTCTTTCTCTGGAATATTCAAAACCTGGACTTGGAGGACAGGCACTTGGATATCAGAATGCAATTTATCAGATTGGAAATCTTGCAGGATATATTGTTGTAATGGTGATTTTCTGGATTTTTGCCGCCAAATCAATGTTCAAGCCATTTTTTGTTATTGCAACTGCTTTTATGGCTCTTGCGCTGTTTTTTGCACTGCAGCTTTCTGGTAAAAGTGAAACAGATAAATCAAAGAGTCGTTTTTATTTTAGAAAGAAGTTTACAAAATATTACATGCTGGAAATTTTTTACGGCGCCCGCAAACAGGTTTTCTTTACTTTCGGGCCTTACGTTCTGATTCTGTTTTATGGTGCAAATGCTGCTGTAATAAGTCTTCTGTTTGCGGTTTCTGCAATTGCATGTTTTGTGCTTTCACCAGTTGTTGGAAAAATAGTTGATAAAATTGGTTACAAGCCAGTCATGATTGGTGATACTTTGATTCTTGTAATCGTATGTTTTTTTTATGGTTTTGCTCATCACATTTTTCCAAAGAATATTGCTTTTGCAGTCTGTTGTGTAAACTATGTGCTTGATTCTGTAATTTCGCTGGCTGCCATGGCATCCAATGTTTACGTTCAGGATATTTCAGACAGCAAAGAGGAAATGCGAGCTACGATTTCTACTGGTATTTCCGTAAATCACATAATTACAATTTTTATTGCTTTGTCTGGTGGCTGGATCTGGCATAAGCTTGGAATTGAAACTCTCTTCATTGTTTCTGCTGTGCTTGGTCTTTTTAACAGCGCTTATGCGGCTACAATAAAAGTGAAAAAAGCTTGATAAAAGGAATATATCTCTGAGTAAAGTATGTTTTTGTTTTCCTTCAGAGTCGTCAAAAATTTTGCATTTAAAAATAATATGTTAAAATTTGAGTTTTCTTGAATTGATTATAAAATTTATTTGTAAAATCAATTTTATGTTTAATTTTCAAAAAAAATCGAATTTCGGGCTAAATATATTCTTTGAATGAGTGCAAGGGAGTACTTGTACCCCCCGCGTTTTGCCTGCTTGCGTAGCTATAACGTGCAAGGGATTGCAGCGGTGCCGAAGGCAAACAGGCGGCTGCCTGCAGACGACTGGTCGGAGGCGAAAGCCGGAGCCGCGGAAAGCCCGGTACCGTAATGAGCGAAGCGAATGAAGGTATGCACCAGTAAATATAAAAAGAAAGAAAGGATTGGAATTAAAGATTTTGATGATTATTGACCATAATGATGCTGCGCTGGATAATCTTAAAGGAAAAAACTAAATTTGATTATTTCGGCTGGAGATGATTATGCTTGATGTTGAAAATTTTTTTGCTGGGGCGGATGAAAAAATAAATCAGCTTTTGCGTTTTACTGCTGAAGTTGACAAAATGACAGGTATCAGCAGAAGGACGATGCTGCTGAATAAAAGCCGCCGGGAAAATGATGCTGAACATTCCTGGCACATTGCTGTTATGGCTATGCTTTTTAAGGATTATGCGCCGGAAGGCTGTGATGTTGCCCGAGCTGTACAGATGTGCATTGTTCATGATCTTGTTGAAATTTACGCAGGTGACACTTTTGCTTATGATGTTTCTGCAAATCTGGGGAAAGAAGAGCGGGAAAAAGCTGGGGCTGACAGACTTTTTGGAGAGTTGCCGGAGCATCTTGGAAAGCAGTTCCGTCTTCTATGGGAAGAATTTGATAAGATGGAAACGCCTGATGCAAAATATGCGGCAGCAATGGATAGACTTCAGCCATTTTTGCACAATACTTTAACAGATGGACAGACCTGGAAAGAAGGAAAGCCTTCTGTTGATATGGTTGAAAAGCGTCTTGGTCCTGCGCTGGAATTAATTCCAGAAATCAAAGGCTGGTATGACGCAAATATTGAAAGGGCAAAAAAAGAAGGCTGGCTTTAAAGACTGCAATCTGATTTTTATAGAGTTTTAACAATGCATTTTGTAAATTCAAAAACAATTTTATCTTCGCATAATGGAATGAATATTTATCGCGGGTGTACTCACGGATGTATTTACTGTGATTCCCGCTCAAAATGCTATCATACGCCAGAACCTTTTGAAGATATTGAAGTAAAGCAGAATGCTCCTGAACTGCTGGAAGCTGCACTCAAAAAGAAGCGGAAAAAATGCATGATTGGAACAGGTGCCATGTGCGATCCTTACATGCATTGTGAAGAAAAACTGGAGCTTACAAAAAAGTGCCTTGAAATAATTGAGCGGTATGGTTTTGGTGTGACGGTTCATACAAAATCAGATCTGGTTCTGCGTGATTTAGAGCTTTTTACTGCCATTAATAAAAAGTAAAAAGCGGTGTTGCAGATGACTCTTACTACAGCAGATGATGAGCTTTGCTGCAAAATTGAACCGAACGTCTGCACTACAAGCCGCCGTGTTGAAGTGCTTAAAATTTTCCGCCAGGCAGGAATTCCATGCGTTGTGTGGCTCTCTCCGTTTTTACCGGGAATAAATAATACCAGGGAAAATTTCATGTCTCTTTTGAAAATGTGCGAAGAGGCTGGCGTAAAGGGCATCATTAATTTTGCAATTGGACTTACTCTGCGGGATGGTAACCGTGAATATTTTTATCAGAAACTGGATGAATCGTTTCCGGGGCTGAAAGAGCGTTATATCAGTCATTTTGGAAACAGCTACAGCATTATGAGCAGCAACAACAATGAACTTATGAATCTTTTCCATGATTTTTGCAGCCAGCGCAAAATTCTTCACACAATTGATGAATGTTTTTCGTATCTGTCTGATTTCCCTGTAAAGACTGATGACCAGCAGCTGGAATTCAACATCCCTGCAAATTAATTTTGCGTGACGAAAAAAAATTGATAAATAATCTGTTTTCATGCAAATTGTATGTGTATGAGCAATCGAACCATTCTGTACGGAACATCTGGATTTAATAAAGGAAGCTGCTGGAAGCGAATTTACTTTGCAGCAGCTTGATGCCGGCTGTGATGAAAATTCTCTTGAAGACGCCATTAAGACTGCGGAAATTATTGTTGGCCAGCCACCATTAAAGCATCTTCTTCCTGCAGAAACCAAATGCCCGGAATTGCGTTTTATTCAGATGACATGGGCAGGAACTGACCAATATACGCAAAGCTCAATTCCGTTTCCAAAGGACAGAATTGCCCTTGCAAATGCCAGAGGCCGATGTTGTTGTGTGATGCATTCCCAATTCCAGCCAGACTGCAGGTTTTATGGATTTCCTAAGATTAAAAATGATGAAAAAGAATTCGATAATCGTGAATGTTGGCCGCGGAAATTTTATTGACTGTGCAGCCTTGAACGAAGAGCTGAATAATGGCCACCTGTAGGGAGCTGCCCTGGACGTTACAAATCCAGAGCCATTGCCGGCTGAACATCCACTTTGGGAAAATTCACGCTACATTATTACGCCCCATGCTTCCGGAGTTGCCTTTGGTCATCTTAAGCAGACAGAAGCTTTGCTCTGCCAGCTTACCTGCGAAAACCTGAGGCGTTACCGTAATCAGGAAAAACTGAAAAATCAGATATTTTAGTGGAATTCGCCCCATGCCTTTCCATATTCAATGGAAACCCGCAAAGGAACGTTCAGTTTTACGGCACTTTCCATTTTTTCTCGCAGCAAAGAAACTGTTTCTTCAATAATAGACTGCGAATCTGGACATTCAAGAATCAGTTCGTCGTGAACCTGCAGAAGAAGCCGGGCTCCATTGTTCTTTTCTTTAAGAGCGGAATTTACTTCCAGCATAGCTTTTTTTACGATGTCTGCAGCACTTCCCTGAACCGGCGTATTTATTGCAACTCGTTCTGCGGCAGATTTTTCGATTTTGTTACGGCTGTTTATATTCATAATCGGGCGTTTGCGGCCAAGAATTGTTTCAACGTAACCTTTGTCTTCTGCGTTTGCAATTGTTTCTGACTTAAAGCGGGTAATGTCTGCGTAAAGTCTGTCATAATTTTCAATGAACTGAGATGCCTGAGTGCGGCTGATTCCTAAATCCTGTGCAAGCCGGAAGGCGCTCATGCCGTAGATAACGCCAAAATTAATTGTTTTTGCAGTTCGGCGCATTTCTGGAGTTACATCATCTGGCGCAACATTGTAAATCAGTGCGGCAGTTGCTTTATGAACGTCTGTTCCGTCGATGAATGCCTTGCACATATTTTTGTCACCTGAAAGGTGGGCAAGAACTACAAGTTCAATCTGAGCATAGTCGGCAGAAATAAGAACCTTTCTGTCTGGTGCCGTAAATGCACTGCGGATACGGCGGCCAGCTTCGTTGCGAACAGGAATGTTCTGAAGATTTGGTTCGCGGCATGAAAGACGACCAGTTGCCGTTCCTGTCTGTACAAAATCCGTGTGGATTCTGCCGTTTGCATCGCAAAGCTTTGGCAATGTTTCAACATAAGTAGACTGAAGCTTTGCCATTTCTCGATATTCAAGAATCATTTTTGGAATTGCATCGTACATTGCAAGCTCTTCCAGAACAGAAGTATCTGTAGAATAGCCGGTTTTTGTTTTTTTGCCAGGCTTTAATTTTCGTTCTTCAAAAAGAACAGTCTGCAGCTGTTTTGGGGAAGCAATGTTGAATTCATGTCCTGCTTCCTTATAGATTTCCTGCTCAGCGTCTTCAATTCCCCGGGTAAGTTCAATGTTGTACTGTTCAAGAGCGGCACTGTTAAGATGAATTCCTGTAATTTCCATTTCGGCAAGAACAGGAAGAAGATTCATTTCCATTGCAAAAAGCTTTTGAGTTTCTTCTGAGTCTTTGATTTTTGGATTGAATTTTTCCCAAAGCTGATAAGTAAAATCTGCATCTTCTGCAGCATAAGGAACTGCCTGTTCAAGAGCCACATCTGCAAAAGTCTGGCCTTTTTTCACTATGTGGCTGAATTCAATTCCTTTTAACCCAAGAAGCTGTTCTCCAAGTCCTTCCAGGCTGTAGGCGTTTTTACCCATACGTTCAGGATTTAAAATCCATGCGGCAACCATGGTGTCAAAAAGCCGGCATTTAAATGGCAGGGCTGTAGTCCCGTCTGCAATTCCGGCAAAAAGTCCGTTGGAATACAAAACCTTCAGATCGAATTTTGCATTATGCAGGACAACGGTAAGGTTTTCTGCAGCAAAGAGGCGGATAAGCTGGCGGAATGCGTCTTCTTTTGAAAGCTTTTCCATATCAAAAAGACTTTCCTGCTGGGCCAGGGGAACATAAACTGCAGTGCCTTTTTCGTAACACAAGCTGAAGCCCTGAATTGTTGCGTTCAGCGTATCAAGACCGTCAGTTTCTGTGTCCAGGGCAACTGTACCGCTGGCAATGGCTTTGTCAATGTAAGAATTCAGTTCATTGCCTGTAAGAATGGCAGAATAATTTCCGCTGTTCTGTTTTATATCAAGGACTGGTTCTTCTGCAAAAAATGTCTGAGTCGCAGAAGAATCTGAACTGGCGTTGCTGGCAGATTTCTGTGGAAGGGATGCTGAGCTTCCCAGATTTGTTTTTGAATTAGATGCATCGGAAAACAGACTGCCACTTTCCAAGCCTTTTGCTGAAAATGCAAGTTCTGCGTATTGTTTTGCGGCCTGGAATGCACCGTACTGTTCAAGAAGCTTTGCGGCGGCAGAATAATTTAAGCTTGCTTTTGCGTTCATTGCGTCATCCAGACAGGTGCAAGGAACTGTGCTGCAAAGACGTACAAGTTTTTGCGAAAAATATGCGTTTTCTTTGCCTTCAATAAGTTTTTTCTGCACTGCGCCTTTTATTTCATCTATGTGGGCGTAGATTCCATCCAGATTCTGATAATCGCCCAAAAGCTTTGCGGCAGTTTTTACGCCAATTCCGTGAACGCCAGGAATGTTGTCGGCTGTATCACCGTATAGCGAAAGAAGATCCAGAAGCTGGGCAGGTTTTACTCCCCATTCAGCTTCAACGCCCTCTGGACCAGTAATTTTCCAGGCAGAAGCAGTATCTGGCTTTAAAATCTGTGTTTTTTCCGTAACAAGCTGCATAAGGTCCTTGTCGCCGGAAAGAATGCGGCAGGTGCGGCCCTGTTCTTCGCATTTTCTGGCAACGGTAGCAATGATGTCATCAGCTTCGTAACCGTCGCACTGGAGGACAGGAATTCCAAGTGTTTCAAGAATTTCGCATATCCACGGAATCTGAGCGTGAAGGTCATCCGGCGTTTTGTTGCGGGTTGCCTTGTATTCCGGGTATATTTCGTGGCGGAATGTTTTTGTTTTTGAATCCATGGCGGCAAAAATGCAGCCTGGCTTGTAGTGCTGTAAAATTATGTGCAGATTTCGGAAAAAGCCGAAAAGTGCGCTTATGTTTTCGCCCTTTGGGTTTGTAAGAGGGCGGTTAATGAATGCAAAATAACAACGGAAAATCAATCCGTATGAATCTAAAATGTAAACTGTGTTTTCGTCAAATTTATTGTTTTCCATATAAATATTATAGTAGAAAATTGGTTGAATTGGCAAATTGTGTTATAATTGTCTTATGGATGTAGCAAATAGTACAATATTTTTTGCACAGGCAGAAAAAATCTGCAGAGAAGTTTTTGAACGGCTTAGCGGAAATTTATTTGAAAGCATTGAAATAAAACAGTTTGAAAGCAGTTATTTTGGCGTAGACGAAGCTGATTTTACGAAAGAGCAGTCAGCTTTTTTTTCGATTATTGCCAGAGATTCTGTGGCTGAAGAGATGCAGACTCAGAACAGAAATGTTGTTATTTCAAATTCTTTTTTTGATGAAAATAAAATCAATTTTTTTGTTATCACGTATAAAAATCGGGATGAAAAAAAATACCTTAAATATCAGAAATTTTTTGAAAGCCTTTTTTCAATTCTTTTTGATTTTCTTAAAGAAAAATGGTGCGAAGGAACAGTATATTTTTATAATGGTTCCATTTCTACCATCATTGTGCGCAGAGCTGTTGATGACCTTGTGACAGAAATTTCAAAGCGCTGCTGCAAGTACAATGATGTTTCTCTTTACGAAAATATTAATCTGTCTCTTCTGAACGTTATAAGTGACTTGTCTTATCAGACTTATGAAAAGGGCGAAACCCAGGGAATGATATATTTTACTAATGACAAGTCCAATGCAGACTATCTGTTCGAATTTCAGAATTATGAGGATTACGGATTTTTTCTGCAGGACAATTTAAAGCTGCTTAGAAAACTTCTTGAGCTTACGGATGTTAAAAGCGGTATCGGCATCATTTCTGATACAAACCGGATTTATGGAATTGGTTCGGTAAAGTCAGGTTGTTTTTGTCATTCCGTGATTTTTGAAGACGACCATAAATGGACATTATTCGATGAAGAAAATGAACTTCTTACAATGAAGAACAGTTCGCCGGTTTTTGTCAGTAATCTTATGACTAAACGTGATTTTGTGAATTATGCTTCCCGTATTTTTCCAGAAAAAGCTGATTCTGAAAAAGATGAAATAAGTACGATGTATAATATCATAAAAGCTCTGATAAAGCAGAAAAAAGGTACAATTCTTGTAATAATGAAAGATGCGGAAAAGCACATTCATAAATATCAGGATCTTTCCATGATTATAAAGCCAGTTCCTCTTGATGAGCGCAACGTTGAAAAACTTAGTTCAATTGATGGTGCCATAATTATGGATGAAAATTGCGTTTGTTATGGTTTTGGTGTTGTTCTTGATGGTCTTGATACAGGAACTGGAAACAGAGCCCGCGGTTCCCGTTACAATTCCAGCGAAAGATTTTTCAATTTGTACAAAAATGAAGAAAATACAGGTCTGATTGTTTTTATTCTTTCTGATGACGGCAATTACAATTTTTTTCCTGAAATGTAGACTCTGGATTTTTCTTAACAGGTTTAATATCTTGCTCAACTTCTTAAATTGTACCAAAATAAAGATATGCAGATAAAATTAGATTCTCTTGTAAAAGAATATAAAAACTCTGATGGTACTGCTGTCAGGGCTGTTGATAATGTTTCTCTTCAGATTCCGGAGAACAAGATTTTTGGAATCATCGGAAAAAGTGGTGCAGGAAAAAGCTCTCTTGTGCGCCTTGTAAGTCTTCTTGAAACGCCTGATTCCGGGGCTGTTTATTATGGTGAAAAGCGGGTTGATAATTTGAGCAAAAAAGATTTGATTTTGCAGCGTAGAAAAATCGGAATGATTTTCCAGAATTTCAATCTTTTTACTTCCAGAACAGCCGGAAAAAACATTGCTTACCCTTTGGAAATCTGCGGTACACCAAAAGCAGAAATTGCAAAGCGGGTAAAAGAAATGCTGGCTCTTGTTGGACTTGAAGATAAAGAAAATGCGCCAATCAGCACTTTGAGTGGCGGTCAAAAACAGCGAATTGCAATTGCCCGTGCACTTTCTACAAATCCAGATATTCTTTTCTGTGATGAAGCTACAAGCGCCCTTGATCCTCAGACAACCCGCTCAATTCTAGCTCTCATCCGGGACATTCAGAAAAAAATGAAACTTACAGTTGTAATGATTACTCATCAGATGGAAGTAGTTCGTGATGCCTGTGAATATGTTGCAGTTGTAGAAAACGGAAAAATTGTGGAGCAAGCCGCAGTTGATGAGATTTTCGCAAATCCAAAAACAGAAACTACAAAAGATTTTCTGAAAAATATCAGCAGAGATGAAACACAGTCTGATTCGCAGCGAAATGTAGTTTGCTGGACCACAGGAAAAGGCGAATATGAGCTTTTCTTTATTGGAGAAGCTACAGGAAAACCAGTGCTTTCTTATGTCTGCAGAAACTGTAACGTAGACTTTAATATTTATGCCGCAGGAATTCAGTATCTTGCGGAAGTTGAAAAAAACGTTGGAACCATGCTTGTTGATATTACTGGCGATGATGCAGAAATTGAAAAAGCCATCGAAATGCTTAACAAAGAAAATGTTAAAGCGCAGAAAATCAGGTAATTTGGAGACGTACTCGCCATCCATGGCTCGCCGCTACCGCGGTGTTTTATAGACAATATGTAGTGCCATCCAGTTTGTAAAAACGTGGATTTAGCGTCAAAATGTTAATGATAAAAATAACAGTATGGGCATTACCTCATACAAAGTGGAGACACTACATGGAAATTATAACACGAAACGAAAAGAT
>JAFOCI010000048.1 GCA_017381365.1 Treponema sp. | reverse complement strand
TGAATTTTTCGCCCTTTTGCTTAAATATAATGACGAGGATGAAATAATTTCAGAACTTCTCCACATCCCCAAATTCAAGGAGGCGGTAGCCATGGTAGAAACGGTAACAGAAAGCATCAGCAAAACCAAGGACGAATGGATACAGCAATTTCTCCTAGACAAAGCCCGCAACGACTACAACTGCTACGCCGCCGCCCGCGAAAAGACAGGCTTCGAACGCGGACGCCAGCAAGGCGAAAAAGCTGGCATCTATAAAACTGCGAAAAATCTTAAAGAACTTGGTATAGACGTTGGAACGATTCAGAAAGCGACAGGTCTTTCTGCAGAGGAAATTGCTTCATTGTAAATTCAAGGAGGCGGTAGCTGTAATTACGACAATTCCGCTATCACTTCGATTTCGCAAAGGGCGTTTTTTGGTAAAGCAGAAACTTCCACGCAGGAACGAGCTGGCTTTGAAACAAAATATTTTTCATAAACAGCATTAAAGGCGGCAAAATCATTTATATCTGCAATAAAACATGTTGTTTTAACAACTTTTTCAAAAGATGTACCTGCTGCTGCTAGAATTGTGCCTACATTTTTACATGCCTGTTCTGCCTGAACAGTGATATCACCTTCTGCTAAAGTACCTTTTGACGGAATGACAGGAATCTGACCAGAAGCATAAAGGAGATTTCCTGTAACAACAGCCTGTGAATATGGTCCTATAGCGGCTGGCGCTTTATCTGTTGAAATAATTTTCATATCAATCTCCTTATCCAGAGTGAGCGGCGATTCCGAGCAGTCGCGCAGGAATCGCTTGCGAACGTGTCCTATAGAAAATCTTGGTTCACAAGATTTTCCTACTTCAAAACTAATCGTTCGACATAATCTCTTTGGAAAGCTCCATTATCATGTTGTAAATAGGCTTTCCTCCTGGTATCAGAGTGAGCGGCGATTCCGAGCAGTCGCACAGGAATCGCTTGCGAACGTGTCTTATAGAAAATCTTGGTTCACAAGATTTTCCTGCTTCAAAACTAATCATTCGACATAATCTCTTTGGAAAGCTCCATTATCATGTTGTAGATAGGCTTTCCTCCAGGTACCATCGGCAATACCATCTCGTCCTTGTCTACGCGGGCATCGATGATTGCAGGCTTTCCAGATTCAAATGCTTCTTTGAAAACTTTTTCAAATTCTTTTGAATTTGTTGCTCTGTAACCTTTGATTCCATAAGCATCAGCAAGCTTAACCCAGTCTGGACCACGGTCAAGAGTTGTCTGACTAAAGCGTTTTCCGTAGAAAAGGCGCTGCCACATACGAACGTTTCCGAGTGCATTGTTGTTTTCAACAACAATTACCAGAGGAAGATTATAATAACCAATTGTAGAAAGTTCGTTACAGTTCATGCGGAAGGAACCGTCACCAGCGATATGAACTACGCGAGCCTTTGGATTTCCAATCTGAATACCCATTGCAGCGCCAGTTCCATACCCCATAGTTCCCAGACCACCAGAAGTTACAAAAGTTCTTGGTTTTGTAAAAGGATAGAACTGAGCAGTCCACATCTGATGCTGACCAACTTCTGTTGTAATGAAAGTATTTTCACCAGCAATTTTATTAACAGTTTCACAGATGAATTTAGGATTGATTGAATCCTTTGGATCTTTATCGTAACAAGATGGATAAGTCTTTTTCCATTCATTGATCTGATTTACCCATTCATCCCGTTTTACTTCATTTACCATAGGAAGAAGCTTGTTCAAAACTTCTTTAACGTCACCAACGATACATGAATCAGAATTGATATTCTTGTTGATTTCTGCTGGATCAATATCAATATGAAGAATTTTTGCGTGCTGGGCAAACTTAGAAGAATCACCGTAAACACGGTCACTGAAACGGGCACCGATTGCAATTACAAGGTCACTTTCTGTAATACCCATGTTGCTTGCATAAGTTCCGTGCATACCAACCATCCATGTACACAAAGGATGAGTTGCCGGGAAACAGTCACGGGCCATAAGACTTTCACTTACAGGAATCTGAGCTTTTTCTGCAAATTTAAGGAGCTCTGCTTCTGCACCAGAGATTCTTACTCCACCGCCAGCATAAATGATTGGCTGCTTCGCGTTGTTTATAAGTTCAGCTGCAGCCTTAAGTTCCTCTTCGTCTGGAGCGGAAACTGTAACTGCGCGCTTAAAGTTTGTCTTGTTCAAAGCTTCAAGAGCAATTTCATCAGGATTTTTTGAAGGCTCAAATTCAAACATGTTGGTTGGAGCTGTTACGTCCTTCAAAATATCTACAAGTACAGGACCAGGACGACCAGATTTTGCAATAACAAAAGCTTCCCGCATTGTCTGAGCAAGGTCTTTGATGTCTGAAACAAGGAAATTGTGTTTTGTGATTGGCATTGTAACACCAGTAATATCAATTTCCTGGAAAGAATCGCGGCCAAGCAGAGCTTTTCCAACGTTACAAGTGATAGCAACCATTGGAACAGAATCCATATAAGCAGTTGCAATGCCAGTCACAAGATTTGTAGCTCCTGGACCAGATGTTGCCATACAAACGCCAACCTTTCCTGTAGAACGAGCATAGCCGTCTGCAGCGTGACTTGCTCCCTGTTCGTGAGCAGTAAGAATATGTGTAATGCGGTTAGAATTTTTATAAAGTTCATCGTAGATATTAAGGATACATCCTCCTGGATATCCAAAAACAGTATCTACACCCTGTTCAATAAGACATTCAATTACAATCTGTGAACCATTAATCAACATGATATTTTCCTCTTTATTATAATTAGCTTATAGAATAACGATTTTCCGTGTTATTTTCAATTAAGGAACATTAAGATGGCAGGGCAAACGCATTTTAAATACTTCTAAAATAAATACTTAACAAAGTATAGTATTTAAAAATCTAAAAAAGCATTAGAATTCTTTCGGGAGAAAAAAATGACATTGAAAGAATCACTAATGACAATAAAAGATTTCAGAATTGACAGATGCAAGAAGCATA
>JAFOCI010000047.1 GCA_017381365.1 Treponema sp. | reverse complement strand
TGAATTTTTCGCCCTTTTGCTTAAATATAATGACGAGGATGAAATAATTTCAGAACTTCTCCACATCCCCAAATTCAAGGAGGCGGTAGCCATGGTAGAAACGGTAACAGAAAGCATCAGCAAAACCAAGGACGAATGGATTCAGCAATTTCTCCTAGACAAAGCCCGCAACGACTACAACTGCTACGCCGCCGCCCACCGAATCGCAGGAGAAAAAGCCGGCTTCGAACGCGGAGAAAAATATGGGCGTGAGCAAGGCGAGAGAATTGGGCGCGAGCAAGGCGAAAAAGCTGGCATCTACAAAACTGCGAAAAATCTTAAAGAACTTGGTATAGACGTTGGAACGATTCAGAAAGCGACAGGTCTTTCTGCAGAGGAAATTGCTTCATTGTAAATTTTTAGCTACTCCTTCGAGCAACACAAAAACATACGAAATCACCGGAAGGAAGCAAAAAAAATTGGGGCTGTCCCAAAAGTAATGAGCGCTACACTAAATGTGGTGGTTTCGATAAACCCAACCACCGTAATGCAAACTTATTGGACAGCCTCTTCAAGTATTGATGTATAACTTTGAATTCCTTCGCCAAAATTGAATACAACTTCGCCGCCAATAAAATCTGCTACTACAGTGCCACCACGACTTAAAGCCCCGAACAGAACTTCATCTACTAAAGGACTTGCAATTTTTTCATCAACCGTACGGGCAAGATTTCTTGCTCCCATCTCCCGGGAATAGCCGGAATCAAGAAGATATTCCTCACACTTTTCTGTAACAAACAGACGAACTTTCTTTGAAGCAAAACGTGCAGCAAGTTTTTTCCATTCTTTGCGCACAACATTCAATACAATATCTTTTTCCAGATGAGCAAAAGGAACGATTGCATCAAGACGGTTACGAAATTCAGGAGTAAATTCTTTTTCAACCGCTTCTTTCAGTTCAATACTGTCTGTCTGATAACTAGATTCTGAATCTTCAATTTCAAAACCAAGAGTTGCACGTTCAAGTTCACGGGCTCCAGCATTACTTGTCATTATGATTATGCAGTTTCTAAAGTCGGATTTTCTTCCCTGATTATCTGTAAGAAATCCGTAATCCATTACCTGAAGGAAAACATTGAAAATATCCGGATGAGCTTTTTCGATTTCGTCAAAAAGAATTACTGCATGAGGATTTTTTCGAACATCATCAGTAAGAAGTCCCCCGCTTTCGTAGCCAACGTAACCAGCAGGAGAACCAATAAGACGGCTTACTGTATGCCGCTCCTGATATTCACTCATATCATAACGGAGCAAAGGAACACCAAGAGAAGATGCAAGAGAACGAGCCAGTTCAGTTTTTCCTACGCCAGTAGGTCCCACAAAAAGAAAACTTGCATCAGGCTTATCAGGATTCTTAAGCCCTGCACGGGAACGCTTTACTGCTTTTACAACCAGTTCCACTGCCTTATTCTGACCAAAAATTTGTGATTTAAGATTTGCTTCCAAAGTCAGAAGATTTTCTTTTTCACCACCTGTTACAGTTTCCAGAGGAACGTGAGCCATTTTTGAAACAATTTTTCGAATGACAGAAGAATTCACAGTTGCAATTTCAGAAGTTTCATCATTCTTGTTTGACTCGCCTTGAAAACCGCCGTTTCTCTTTATTTTTGCAAGAGCACCGGCTTCATCAATAATATCTATCGCTTTGTCTGGCAATCTGCGGTCTGCAAGATACTGAATAGACAAATCAACTGCAGCCTCTACAGCCGACTTCTGATATTTAACATTGTGATAAGATTCATATTTAGAAAGCAACCCGTTCACAATTTTTACAGTTTCATCACGAGTTGGCTCCACAATATCAATTTTTTGAAAACGTCTTGCAAGGGCGCGGTCTTTTTCAAAATTCTTAGAATATTCATCAAAAGTTGTTGAACCAATTACTCTGATTTTTCCTGCTGAAAGCATTGGCTTTAAGAGATTTGCAGCATCCATGCTGGAATTTCCATTTGTGCCAGCGCCAATAATCATGTGAATTTCGTCAATAAACAAGATTACATTTTTCTTTTTTGTAAGTTCATCTATAACAGCATGAAGACGTTCTTCAAAATCTCCACGGAATTTTGCACCTGCCATCAACAAACCTAAATCCAGCGAATAAACCTTACTGCCTTTTAAATCTGACGGAACCTTACCCGCAATTATACGCTGGGCAAGCCCCTGAGTTACTGCCGTTTTTCCAACACCGGCATCCCCTACATGAAGCGGATTATTTTTTACGCGGCGGCAAAGCACCTGAATTGTTCGCTCAATTTCGTCGTTTCTGCCAATCAAGGAATCATAACTGCCCTTTTCTGCTTCTGCTGTCATATCTACAGTAAAACGCTCAAGAACATTCTTTTTATTTGCGCCAGGAACAGGACCGCCTTCCATCATCATGGCTCCGTTCATCATATTCCCTGCAGCTTTTCCGTTATCTCCATTCTGCTGGCGAATTCTTGAAATTACTTCCAGCAGCTGCATTCTGTCCAGACCGTTAAGCTTAAGATAATAAGAACAATAATTCTTTTTTTCATCCAGCATGCTTACAAGCACATCTGTAATATCTACGACTGACCGTTCACTGGAAACGCAATGAAAAACTGCTCTGTTCATAACAGACTGAAACCCGATTGTTTCCTGGGGATTTGAATTATCTTTTTCAGCATCTGTCTTTAAAGGAATTCTTGTTTCAATGTAGCTTTGTAAATCATCCCTCAAACGCTCAACATTAACACCACTCATTGCTAATATTTCACATACTAAATCCGCATTAAGAGCTACAAACAACAAGTGTTCAGGTGTAAAAAATTCGTGACCTGATTTTTTTGCGAATTCAACACCGTCTGAGAGAATTTTTCCTAAAATTGGGCTAATTTTCATCTGCAACCTCATTTACTCCTGACTTACTTCCACTCTTAATGGAAAACCGTTTTTCTTTGCTCTGACCGTTGTCATATTTGCTCTTGTTACCGCTATATCATAAGTATAAACACCCACAACAGCTTTTCCAGCGGTATGAACAAGTTCCATCAAATCAACAGCCTCTGCTTCTGACTTATGAAATATAGACATTAAAACTTCAACTACAAATTCTTTTGTTGTAAAATCATCATTAAAAAAAATAACACTGCATTCTGGTGGAATATCAAAACTGATTTCTTCCGTTACGTCTGCACCATGCTGAATATTTGTTTTTGTTTCTGCCATACATTAAATATAACACAAATTTCTTCCGATACAAAACTATGGCTAAAAAGAATTTTTTTTCTAAAATACGAGTTTCTTACAATGCTCCGGCGACTTTAACTTTTGCGATTTTATCTGCGTTGATTTTATTTTTTAATCAACTGCTTTCTGGCAATCTAATTCCTGCTCTTTTTACGGCTCCTGGAAGTGCCACCTGCAAAGTTCCCTTCAATTTCAGTTCATTTCTTGATTATGTGCGGCTGTTCACCCACGTTCTTGGACACTCTGACTGGAATCATTTTTTATCTAACATGGCATTTATTCTGCTTCTTGGTCCTGTTATAGAAGAACGTTACGGTTCACCTATAGTCGTAGTTATGATGAGCATAACTGCACTTGTTACAGGTGTTTTAAATGCCTGTTTTAGTCCAACTCAGCTTTTAGGCAGCAGCGATATTGCCTTTATGATGATACTTCTGACTTCTTTTACTTCTATTACTAAGAAAGAAATTCCTCTTTCATTTATTCTTGTGCTTGTATTGTACATCGGGCGGGAAATTTTAAATTCTGGTATAAATCAGAATATTTCTACTCTTGCTCATATTGCAGGAGGAATTTGCGGAAGCCTTTTTGCTTTTCTTGCAACACCACGTCCTAAAGCCGCAAAAGATGGAAAGGAACTTAAAGAAACAAAGACTGTCAAATCTTACAATAAAAAAAATGATGACCCTGACAAAACCATGCAGCCTGAAGCTCTGCAAAAACGACTGGAAGAAATTGACAGTCAAAGTCCTAGATTTGCGAAAAAGCGCAAAGGCAGTTACGAAGATGATACTACTGTAGTTGGTTCTATTGAACTTTAATCTTTACGCGAAAGGGGCGTTGCGGGGAAAACAGGATGTTTGCTCCGCTGGAAGGGGTAGCGGAAAATGAAAAAGGGGCTGTCCCAAAAGTAATGAGTGTAGCGCTCATTGAGCTCGTCGAAATGACTGCTACACTAAATGTGGTGGTTTCGATAAACTCAACCACCGTAATGCAAACTTATTGTACAGCCTCTTTTTCAATTTATATTTTTTAGCGGTAAATCGCGCGAACGCCTGTTACTGATTCGCAGGCAGCAAGTTTTGAGCAGATTTCTTCACTTACTTTTCCGTCAACATCAATAAGGTTGTATGCTACATCGCCGCGAGCCTGATTAATCATGCCGGCAATGTTCAATTTTGCTTCACCAAGGATTGTTGTGAACTTAGAAATTGTATCTGGAATATTTTTGTGGCTGATACAAAGACGTGTTCCACCTGCAGGAATTGGGTTTTCGCTGTAAGTTTTTGGGAAGTTTACTGAGTTTACGATGTTTCCGTTTTCAAGGAAATCTTTAATCTGATCTGCAGCCATGATAGCACAGTTGTCTTCTGCTTCTGGAGTTGAAGCTCCAAGGTGAGGAAGAACGATTACTTTATCCTGATTCAAAAGTTCTTCTGCAGCAAAGTCTGTTACATGGCAGGCAACCTTTCCGGCTTTGATTGCATCAAGAAGGTCTGCGTTGTTTACAAGTCCGCCCCGGGCAATATTCAAAATGCGAACGCCATCTTTCATCTGTTTGAGAGTTGAAGCATTAATCATGCCCTTTGTGTCATTTGTCTGTGGAACGTGAATTGTGATGTAGTCAGCATTCTTGTAAATTCCTTCAAGAGTTTCTGAATGCTGAACATTGTGATCCAACGACCATGCAGCTTTGATTGAAAGGAATGGATCGTAACCAATAACTTTCATTCCAAGCTGAATTGCTGTGTTTGCAACCATTGCACCAATTGCACCAAGTCCGATTACACCAAGAGTTTTTCCTTTAAGTTCTGGACCTACGAACTGGCTTTTACCTTTTTCTGCAAGGTCAGCGATTTCGTCACCTTTTCCTGCAAGGCCGTTTGCCCATTTATTTGCATTGATTGCCGGGCGGCTAGAAAGCAAAAGTCCAAGAATTACAAGTTCCTTTACAGCGTTTGCGTTTGCACCAGGTGTATTGAATACAACTATACCTTTTTCTGTAAGCTGTGGAATTGGGATATTGTTTGTTCCGGCACCTGCGCGGGCAACAGCTTTTACGTTGTCAGAAAGCTGCATTTCGTGCATATCAGCAGAACGAACAAGGATTGCATCAGGATTATTGATTTCTGAAGCGATTTCATAATTGTCGCGGTCAAGACGATTCAAGCCGCAAGCAGCAATTTTATTTAATGTCTGAATTTTGAACATAATATTTTTCCTTTTCCAGGGTGGACCCTGGAACCCCTGTTATTAGGGAAAGACACCCCCTCTACTTCGAAGCGGGGGGGGGTCTTCCCCTAAAACCCCAACTTCCCCCAGCACGACTTAGGGCCCCGCCCTAAGAACCCGTACTGCCAACATAATAAGAACCGTCACAGCATTTTAAGATATACATAAAAGCTTTCAAACGATTCCCCCATTGTCATTTCGACAAGCTCAATGACCGCAGTTTTTTTCCGGTGGTTGAGCTTGTCGAAACCACCGCACTGTTATTTATTTTCTTCTGCGAACTTCTTCATGAATTCTACAAGTGCTTTTACACCTGCCAATGGCATTGCATTGTAGATAGATGCGCGCATACCACCAACAAGGCGGTGACCTTTAAGGTTTACAAGGCCAGCTGCTTCTGCTTCTTTTACAAACTTAGAATTGATTTCCTTTTCTTTTGCAAGAACAGCTTCGTCTGTAGCGCCAGCAACTGAATATTTTGTAAGGAATGGAACGTTCATCAAAGAGCGGCTTCCCTTTTCTGCTGTTGCACGGTAGAAATCAGAATTATCAAGATAGTCATAAAGATAATTTGCCTTTTCAACGTTAAGCTTGTTGATTCCAGCTGCGCCACCGTTCTTTTCAATCCAGTGAAGAACTTTGCCCAAAACGTAGATTGTGTAGCATGGAGGTGTATTGTACATAGAACCGTTATCTGCGTGTGTCTTGTATGCAAGCATTGTTGGTGTACCAGGGCGGCAATCATCAAGTTCAGGAATCAAATCTTCGCGGATGATTACAAGAGTAACACCTGCTGGAGCAAGGTTCTTCTGAGCGCCTGCAAAAAGCAAACCAAATTTAGAAACATCCAGTTCTTCAGAAAGTACACAAGAAGAAATATCTGCAACCAATGGAATGTTTCCAGTTTCTGGAATGTATTCGTAGTGAGTTCCCATGATTGTGTTGTTAAAACAGATGTAAGCGTAATCGTAGTCGCCTTCAATTTTTTCTACTTTTGGAATATATGAATAACCTTTATCTTTTGAAGAAGCGATTGTTGTAACTTCAACGCCAAGTTTTGCAGCTTCCTGAGCAGCTTTTTTTGCCCATACACCAGTTTCGATGTAAGCAGCTTTTCCAGTATGAATGCCAAGGTTTTCTGCAACCATTGCGAACTGGGTAGAACCACCACCCTGAACAAAAAGAACCTTGTAGTTTTCTGGAACCTTCATCAGTTTGCGAACCATTGCTTCTGCATCCTGAATGATTGGTTCAAAAGCAGATGAACGGTGGCTCATTTCCATTACAGACTGACCTGTTCCGTTGCAGTCCATCATTTCTGCAGCACATTCCTTCAAAACATCTTCTGGAAGACATGAAGGACCAGCACTAAAATTCCATACTCTAGCCATTTGGTAACCCCTTATTACATATTCATAAGTGCCGTTATGGGCGACACATTTTGTACTTTAACTGTTGGTGGAACTGCGAAAACTGCTGTTGTGTAGTTCACAATTCCTTTGATTCCTGCGTTCACAAGGCGCTGAACCATTTTTTCTACTTCTACATCTGGACAACACAGAAAAGCGTACTGAACTTTCTTTTGCACACACACCGTTTCAATTCTGTTGGCAGGAAAAAGCTCAAAAGTAGAACGAAGCATTTCTACACGGTTCACGCTGGAATCAAATCCTGCGCAAATCTTAAAGCCACTGCCTTCAAAAATACTGTTATCCAGAAGGGCAGCCCCTAATCTTCCAAGACCAACAACACAGCAGTTTCGTTCACTTTGAAATTCTGAACATAATATTTCTGAAATACTGGACTTTAGAACCTGAACGTCATACCCGTTTTTTGCGCCTTTTGCAGTTTTTATAAAACGAAAATCAGAACGAATTAATGAATCCTTACAACCAAGTATTTGACTTAATTCTATAGAAGTAATTCGAACTTTTTTCCACTTCTGCAAAAGCTCAATAAGCAGAACAAGACGTTTTCTTGTTGCGGAAGGAAGTGTTTTCATATTATTCCCCAAACAATTATGATTCAACAGGATTTTAAGCGCAATTTGCTCTTATGGCTGGAATTTATACTGAAAAATGACGAAATTCAAGTTTATTGTGAAAAAAATCACAATATTTACAAAAAAAACGGCGCCGCAATGGAAGAGTGCCGTAAGGCAGGCGAACGAAGTGAGACCAAGCGTTAGCGGGCTCTGGAACTGCGGTTTGCAAAAAGAATTTCGCCTGAAAATAAAAAGAAAAAAGATTTTAAACAAAAAAAAGCCCGACCGATAAAAGAATGGGAAAACGGTCGGGCCTAAATAAGGAGGACTAATTTAACGTTCGAAACGGCGGTTACCCATAAAAGCAACGGCTATTCCGTTTGACTGGCGTACCTGACTGTCGTAGTACGAAAGAACTTCTTCGGCAAAAAGTTTATCAAGTTTTTCCTGATAAGCTTTGATTTTGCCAACATAGTTCAGTGTTGACTGCGGTGTGTTATCAGCACGCACTTTATTTGTTCCGGCGTTATACATTGCCAGAGCAGCAACTTCGTTTCCTGCAACGTTCATGCAAAAGCGGAGATGACTCATGCCATACTTTGCACTTACTGCAGGATTAAAGAAGTCTGATTCTTTTAACTGTGGGAATGAACGGTTATTCAACTGAAACAAACCACGGTCAATGGAACCATTTCTATTATTCTTGTTCACTGCTTTTGCATCATAACGACTTTCTGTATAAGCCAGTGCAAAAGCAAGTGACAAAGGAACGTCATTTTTTTCAGCTTCTTCAAGAATTGAAAGAGCAGTTTCACGGCTGCCTGTTACATGAAGGTAGAACCATTCAACAGCAGCTCTTGAAGTTGGCTGTCTGTAAAGAGCAAGACCAGAATCTCCGTTTGTAGCCTTCTTTGAAGCAAAACCAGCTTCTTCAATCAAAATATTGAAATCAGCGATTACTTCACTTTCTGTTACTGTAGTTGCCTTAACAACTGGTACAGTCTGAACTTCTTCCTTTGCAGGAATCATATTTCCGATAATCAGTGTAACAACTAGAACCAGGCCACAAAAAACAAGCGAGTTACGACATGATTTACGGAAAACATTTTCCGTTTCATCCATTTTTAACTCCAACTTTTTATCTCACCCTTACGGTTATTACTATGACACAAGAAAACATTTGAATCAAGAGAATTTTGAACTTTTTTTACGAAAATTTCATATTTTTTTTGAATTATTTTACAATTGTTTGAATATTTCGCAAATAATGCGATTTTTCGCATTTGTTACATAACATTTACTTTCTGTACGCTATTAAGCAAGATTCTGTAAGTGCATTTTCCAGTTTATTTGCTTCAATAACTGCAGAATCTGCAAAGTAAACGTAATGTCCGTGCTTTACATTCATTTCATTGATGAACCACTGGGCATAACTGTCTGGTCCAAAATCAGAATCTTTTGCAATAAGCTCTGCTGGGATTGCAAAACCGATTACGCTTGTGCAGTCTTTAATGCGGCGGGCACAATGAACCATTGCATCAATGTAAGTCTGGACAGTATCTGCATCTGGCAATTCTTTTACTGTTTCTGGAATTATAAAAGCAAATTTTCCGTGCTCTTCCAGCAATTTAAGATGGTCGCGAAGAACTGCAAGAAATTCCTCGTTGTAAACGCCTGGCTGTAATTCCACTGCAGACCATTTAATAAGAACGGCTGTAATTTCGTTTCCCGCTGGCAATTCTGCGCTGGAAATATTTTCGCCATAAATCAAGTGAAGTTTTCCTGTACTGCAAACTTCTCCGCTTTCGATTTTTACTAGTTTGTTGTTTTCTGATTTGAATAATGGTTCGAATTTCATATTTTTTCCTATAAAGTACCGCGTTAGCGGCAAGCCATGGGGGCTGTCCAATAAGTTTACATTACGGTGGTTGAGTTTATCGAAACCACCACATTTAGTGTAGCAGTCATTTCGACAAGCTCAATGAGCGCTACACTCATTACTTTTGGGACACCCCCTTTTTTTACATAAAAAAAGACCTTTGCGTAACAACAAAGGCCTTTTTCACACTGCATCAATTTCAATTTCTATTCAGTAAGAATCTTGATAACTTCAGCTTTATCCTGAGTGTTCAAAATCTGCTGGCGTTTGTCAGCGCTCTTAAAGAGCAAGCTTACTTCAGCAAGGAACTGAAGGTGTGGACCTGTCTTGTTTACTGGTGACAAAGTCATGATGAAAATGCGGCAAGGTTCCTGATCCAACGAATCAAAATCTACAGCATTATCAGAAATACCAATGCAGGCAACCAAGTCGCTTACAGAATCAGTCTTTCCATGAGGAATAGCGATTCCATGTTTCATACCAGTAGACATCTTGCGTTCACGATCAAGTACGCAATCACGAGCACCAGCTTTATCAGAAACCTTTCCAGCTTTAACAAGGATATCAAGCATCTCGTCAATAATTTCTTCTTTTGTAGTTCCCTTCAAGTGAAGGTTTACAGTATCGGTTGTTAATACAGTTCTCAAATCCATATTTTTAGTTTATTTATAGTACTTAAATCTGTCAAGAAAAATCTGAGGTGTTTACAACCTATTTTTAAGGGATTTTTATATTGACACAAATATGCTATACTTCCATCATTATGACTTTAATAGAAAAATTTAAATCTGACGTTCAGCGGGCAATCAAGCATAACCGCGCAGATAACAACGGACGCTACGACGCTGCAAAAGCGTGCGAATATATCCAGAATCTTTTTGTACGAAACTGTATTGTTTCTGATGGAATTGGTCGGGCAATGGCCTTTTACTGGCGGGATACCTATATTGACCGCTCTGCCGATTTTGCCAGCGAACCTAGTGAAGAAAATATTGAAAAACTGTGTGGGATTCTTTCATTTTTGAACGGTGCAGATGAAGGCGAAGAAGTTCTTTCTGATTCCGATTTACAGGAGCTTTCCGACGCAATCAATGACGAAGCAGACACAATGCCTTTGGAACAGCTTCAGAACCTGATGGGAAAACTTGTAGAGCGCGGAGCCCTTTAAGAAGGGGAAAGCCTTCCCCTCGTCCGCACTTCGTTGCGGACTACCCCTTCCAGCGGGCTCAAACGCCGCCCGCAACGCCTGCTTTTCGAAAGGATTTTAATCATGTGCAAAGAATTATATCAGTCCTGTACTCAATGCCCTCGTAAATGCGGCTCCAATAGAAACGCTGGAAAAACTGGATTCTGCCGCGAAAATGCAGAAGTTCGCATTGCTGTAGCCTGTCTGCATTTTGGAGAAGAACCGCTGATTACTGTTCATGGCGGAAGCGGCACCATTTTCATTACCGGCTGCACTTTACGCTGCGCTTTCTGTCAGAACTATCAGATTTCGCAAAACGGCATGGGAAAATCAGTTTCCTGCGAGGAATTTTCTCAGATTTGCCTTAAACTGCAGGAAGCTGGCGCAGAAAACATAAATATCGTAACCGGGAGCCATGCTATTCCTAAGCTTGCAGAATACATTGAAGCGGCGCAAAAAGCCGGCTGCAAAATTCCGTTCTGCTGGAATTCTTCTGCATTTGAAAGCGTGGAAATGCTGGAACTTTTAAAACCATTCGTAAAAATCTGGCTTCCGGATCTAAAAACTCTGGACAGCAAGCTTTCAAAAAATCTGTTTGATGCGGCTCAGTACCCGGAAGCGGCAAAAAAAGCCATCAGCTGGATGATTAAAAACAATCCCTTGAGCATTTCAGAAATTCCAGCCCCAAAGGATTACACAGACAGCAACGGTGATAACTGGCAGAAAGGCGAAATCAAGGAAAAAATGAACCAGGGTGTTATTATTCGTCATCTTTTTATGCCTGGCAAATTTATGGAAACCGCAGATGTACTGGAATGGCTCAAAAAAAATGCAGATGGAAAAGCCTGTATTTCTTTGATGAATCAATATACTCCGGTACCTTTTGATGAAGAGCGCGAAAATCTTGAAAAGCGGAAAAATGCACTGTCTTCCATTGAAAATCGTCTTGTAAGCCGTGAAGAAGATGCTGATTTGCAGGATTTACTGGAAGCCTGCGATTTTGAATACCTCTTTTACCAGGAACTTTCCGACGACACCAGCTGGCTTCCAGACTTTAACAAAAAGCAGCCATTTTCAAACAAACTGGCAGTACCAGTCTGGCATCATAAATATGGATTTTTGAAATAGTTCGCAAACAGGAAGTTTGCGCTCTGCTCAGCGAGAAAAATCGGGCAAAGTCCGATTTTTCTTGCATCCCAAAAAGCTGCCACGGATGGCAGATTTTTGGATCTAGCATAATAAACATGAATTTTCGAAATAGTTCGCAAACAGGAAGTTTGCGCTCTGCTCAGCGAGAAAAATTGGGCAAAGTCCGATTTTTCTTGCATCCCAAAAAGCTGCCACGGATGGCAGATTTTTGGGTCTAGCATAATAAATATGAATTTTCGAAATAATTCGCAAACAGGAAGTTTGCGCTCTGCTCAGCGAGAAAAATAGGGCAAAGTCCGATTTTTCTCGCATCCCAAAAAGCTGCCAAGGATGGCAGCTTTTTGGGTCTGGCATCATAAATATGGATTTTTGAAATAGTCAGATTAATTTTCGTCGTTTTACTTTAAATAAACATCTATAAAACTTTTGACCACTTTGCTGTTTAATGTCATTTGATGAGTTTCAAAGGTTGCTATCAGATTCTGCCCATAATGCCAGCCATTAAGTGCGTAATTGTTCAGTTTTGCTATTGCTTTTGAAGCATAATCCGCGTCGTCCATCATTCCAAAATGCTCCCAGATGTATTCTTTGCCAGTTCGTGTATTAAGGCAATAAAAATCTGGATGAACATGAATGATGTTACCCAGGCCTTCGACATTTGCGGTTGCCGTATAAAGTTTTAGTTTCACAGGATATTCATAGCGAAAAGGAATATTTTCCCGAATGAGCGTTTCCGCAATTAAAATTTCAGATTTTGAACGGACTCTCTGGCCATTTGAAACATAATGTTCTGGAACCGCCTCATCAAACGGAAGAGAATTATAAGTAACCGTCTGCCAGTCTTTCGCATATTCTTCCATTGTCAGATAAGCTGGCTGAATCAGTTTTTTGCGTTTCTGAGGAATATGCTCATAAAGATTTTTCAATTTCTGCAGATTGTACGATGAACAAAAAGTTTCCATTGATTCAATTTGGATCGCAAGTTCTGCAATGAATTTTTTGTTGTATTCATGCTGCAGTAAAGATTTTACCAGCTGAATATTTTCTTTGGGAATATACTTGCCGTTGCGATTGCCTTTTTCTGTAATGTGATAATATTGTTCAGTTCCATGATTTTTTATAATCCGCAATCGCCCTTGTGGAGCATTTGAAACTTCGCTCTGTTTTTGCTGCAAAAGCAGCCGCATTTTTATGAGGCGATTTTTTACAAGTGGCAGAATTTCGTCTGTAAAGAGAACGATTTTTTGACTTTTCATTATGCATGATCCTTTTTTTAATTAGATGACTTTTTTATTAAAGCAAAATATTTTTAAATATACGCATTTTTTTCTGCAACGCCAATTTTTTTTCTAAGGAAGATTTTTTTTGTGCAAAGCGGCGCTTAACAGCTGGCGAATTACATATCATTTTGCTATTTTCCTGCGTTTGCGTATGTAATTTTCGCCCTGCCACAAGCCGCAGAACACATTTTTTGTGCAAAGCGGCGCTTAGCATCTGACAATTTACATATCATTTTGCTACTTTCCTGCGTTTGTGAATGTAATTTTCGCCCTGCCTTAAGCCGCAGAACACTTTTTTTGTGCAAAGCGGCGTGCGGTGGCTGGCAAATTACATATCACTTTGCTACTTTTCTGCGTTTGCGAATGTAATTTTCGCCCTGCCTTAAGCCGCAGAACACTTTTTTTGTGCAAAGCGGCGCTTAACAGCTGGCGAATTA
>JAFOCI010000046.1 GCA_017381365.1 Treponema sp. | reverse complement strand
CTCTTCATTCTCCTGAACAAGGATCTGTGTCCTTACTAAACATGACGAACTGATGCCTGGGTTCCGCTGAATCACTTCAGCGTATCACATTACCGCTTGTTCGTTTACCTTTTTATCATGCCTCCTGTAACATTCCGTTGGACTGATCCTAGCCAGACACGTGATGTAACTGATGATGTTTGCTACATGGAATCAAACCTCCGCGTTCAGTATAACCTTGGTTCACATGGAAACGTAGATGACCTTTCTCCATACATTCAGCTTGGTTCTAACCAGGATGACTCTAGGTGGGGAGATGCTTATACACGCGTTTGGATGTTGGACAAACATTTTGCTGATTCATTCAACATGTTTTATGAAGCTGGTATTAAATGTAAAATCTCTAACGTAGAAATCAGCGTTGGCGCTAAGTTTGACCAGTTCTCTAATTACCATAAGGAACGCTATGGCTGCGACTGGGCTTTCTCTGTTCCTTTCGATGTTAAAGTTAGAAACTTCTAATCAAGTTAGAAACTTCTAATCGCTCTATTATTAAATATTTTGGAGATACTTATGAAATTAGTTAAACTTTTTAATAAACTTTCGGCTGTGGCTCTTGCTGCATCCCTTGTAGTTGGTTTTGCTTCTTGTTCAACAACAACAGATGACCCTTTTAACCCTAATGCTCCTCTTACTTTGGAAGAGTATGTAAAGTCAGAAATTAAGAAGGCTATTGAAAATGGCGGAGCT
Organism: Treponema sp.; assembly: GCA_017381365.1. Classification (GTDB taxonomy): domain Bacteria; phylum Spirochaetota; class Spirochaetia; order Treponematales; family Treponemataceae; genus Treponema_D. The sequence continues at coordinate 2,395 of JAFOCI010000046.1, read as the reverse complement.
CAAGCTAAACCTGAGGATCCTAGTAAACCAGGAAAACCAAGCGGAAGCGGCAGCCTTAAGGAACCAAAGAGTCTTGAATTCCATGTAAATGCAGATTCAACTAACGCTGAAAATACAATGATTTTTGTTAAGTACGACAGAAGTGCTTATGGTGCAGAAGAAGAAGTAAAAGTAACTGATGCTGAATTGAATTTATACATCAATGACGTAAAGGTAAAAACTTACAATGAGATTGTTTTTGCACTTGATGAATATGGTGCTGAAATCACTTCTCGTGGTGGTCAAATTGAGGATCCAAAAGCAAGAAAAGAATACAAGGCAAAACTTAGCGTTGGAAAGGCAGTTAAATCTGGAGAAACAGTAAAGATTGAACTTGTAAAAGCTTCTGTAGTAAAAGTTGGTGCAGCTTCTGGCAAAATTACATTGGCAGATTTACAGTTTGCTCTCATTGATACTGATCCATCTGTAGGTTATTACAAAGAACTTGCTCCAAAGGCAGAACAGTTCCAGAACATCTGTGCTTTGGAAGATCTTACAACAGGTGAAGATACAGAGTCAAAACCAGGTGAAGAGCAAAAACCAGGGTCAGGTGAAAAGCCAGAGCCAGGTGAAGAACAAAAACCAGGTGAAAAACCAGAGTCAGGTGAAAAGCCAGAGCCAGGAAAGACACCTGGGGAAGAATATGAAGCTGGTAACAGTACAGTAACATCTATAGAACTTGTTAAAAATGAATATGCAGAAGGCGGAGCTTTACAGACTCAGGTAAAACTTCAGTCTGGATTAAATTCACTTTTGGTTGGAGATAAAGTCAAGGTTGCTTTTAAAGGAAATGCTGATAAAGAAATTGGTAAAGTAGAATTGATGATTGTTGATACAACAGAAACTGCAAGTTGGTGGACTGCTCTTTCTGAAACAAAGAAAGATACTTTTTCGACAGAAATAAATTTTGAATTTGTATTTGAAATTACAAAAGCTCCAATTGGCACTGGTGCAGATAGTATGGTTTTAGCTATCAATGGTCTTGACAGTGATGAAGCTGCAACAATTACATGTACTTCTTTCTCTATTGAAAAAAATGCAGATAAAAAACCTGCTGGTGGTGAAGACAATAACGGTGCAGCTGAATATACATATACAGCAATCTGGACTGGTGAAAAGGCCGTGGCATGGGGAACGGGGATTGACGTAAGTCATGAGGATTTTGATGTAAACGTAAAAGGTGTAAGAGTTACATATAAGGTAACTGGTGAAGAAGCATGTTTCAAAACTTCAGTTTGCGATTCATGGGCTGATGCAACTGTAAGTTTAGTTGATGGAGCAACACAAAAGCGTGCTGAGGATAATGCTATAAATACTTTGGGAGACGTGGATACAGTAGATACAGCTTCAGTGTTATTTGCAGATGGCGTTATTGAAAAAATTGTAGGACAAGGTAAAGAAGGTTTCTATGGTGGATTAAACATTCAGGGAAAGAATGTGACAATTACAAAAATTGAAACTATTAAATAGTTTGTAAATAAACAAAAAAACGGTTCCACTGTTAATCAGCTGGAGCCGTTTTTTTTATAAAGTGCAAAACAAATCTTGAAAATTCAACACACCAAATATTTTTCACTTTTTTTCAAAAACATTGAAAGGTCCAGTGCAAAAAATACGGAGCAATTCTTACTTACCAGCAGGCAGCCTTACGGTTCAATTCCAAACGTGCATCAGATAATGATTACGAACTTTGCGCTTCACGATTTTCCGGGGTTTTACCGCAACTTTTGGTTTTGCGGCTCAGATGCAAATGAGCTTTTCGTCCTTTTGCTTAAATATAATGACGAAGACGAAATATTTTCAGAAATTTTCCACATTCCCAAATTCAAGGCGGCGGTTGCCATGGTAGAAACGGTAACAGAAAGCGTAGGCAGGAGAAAAGTATTTTTTTTGGCTGAAGTAGTTTAGTTTTGTTGTAAAAATATTTCTTTTTTTTGACTGGCGGCAGCCGGATTTTACTAGTTGTTGCGGGGAAATGGTTACGGGTGGGGAAGACTGCGCAGAGCGTGGAGCTGTGCCGAAGGCAGGATTTGGCTGGAGTTCGCGAAGCGGACGGAAGACAAAGACCGAGCGTTAGCGGGCAGCGGAAGGCGACTTGCAAATGGAATTTGCGCCCAATTTTTTTTATATTTTTTAATTTCATTGCATTTTTCACCATACATTCTCTAATAAATTTGTATGCAAAACAATTATTCATACGAACTTACAGATGCGGAAATGCAGGAAATCAGCCGCCGCGCAGAAGCGGCAATCAAGCGGGGCGACCGCCTGAACCTGCGGAACGACGGCGTTTTCAAATCTTTTTTTTCGAAGGACACAAAGGAATCAACCTACCTGCGGAATCTTTTTATTTCTG
>JAFOCI010000045.1 GCA_017381365.1 Treponema sp. | reverse complement strand
TAATCCCATTTGCATTATGAAAATACTGCCAGTCAGAAAGCGACTGTCAAAACCGCTAGCTAGCGTTGCTACATGCGCAAGTCGGCAAGGAAACTATCGTTTCCGACTTGCGAATGTTTTTGCCAGCCTCTTTCTTCCTTCCCGTATTTTCATAATTAAACAATTTTTTTACAAAATCAATTTTATGTGTAATTTTCAAAAAACTCGAATTTCTAGCTAATTAAACTTATGTAATTTTCAATAAATAATCAAGAACATAAAAAAATCCCTGAATCATAATAACTCAGGGATTTAATAAACGGTGATAAGTCTAGCTCTCAACCTAAAAAATTGCTTTCGCAATTTTTCTTAACGGTTTGCTATCTATCAAGAGCCTGCGCTCCCGCTTGGCTCTCAAGATAAGTAAACCTAAAAAATTGCTCCCACAATTTTTTTTAACGGTTTGCTATCCATCAAGAGCCTGCGCTACCGCTTGGCTCTCTTACCATTTAACTTCGATAACGTCACAGATGTTCTTTTCGCCTTCATCCATTGAGAAGAACTTTGCTTTTTCCATGTTTGGAACAACGTTGATTGTATCGCCAAGACGGAATTCTGCATTTGCATTTGTTTTTGCAATGAGCTGCTGACCTTTGTTAGACACAAGGTAAAGATGTGTTTCAGCACCAAGAGGTTCCTTGTTAACAATCTTCATCTGCATGTTGTCTTTTCCAACTGGCTGTGCAGAGTACTGAACGTCTTCTGGACGGATACCAAATGAAACTTCCTTATCTACGTAATCTTTCAAACAAGCAGCCTGAGCTTCTGTTGGAGTGATTTCAAAAGAACCTTCGTCACAAACGATTTTTCCACCACGTTCAAGAACTTTTACTGTGAGGAAGTTCATTGGAGGTGTACCAATGAAGCCTGCAACAAACTTGTTGATTGGGTTGTTGTACAGGTAAAGTGGAGCACCAATCTGCTGTACAAAACCGTCTTTCATAACAACGATTTTTGTACCAAGAGTCATAGCTTCTGTCTGGTCATGTGTTACATAAATCATTGTCTTCTGCTGTGTGTTATGAAGATTAGCGATTTCTGCACGCATTGTTACACGAAGCTTAGCATCAAGGTTAGAAAGTGGTTCATCGAACAAGAAAACTTTTGGTTCACGAACGATAGCACGTCCTACAGCTACACGCTGACGCTGACCACCAGAGAGAGCCTTTGGTTTTCTCTGAAGGTACTGTGTAAGTCCAAGCTGTTTTGCAGCTTCTTTTACCTTACGGTCGATTTCTGCCTTATCAACTCCACGGAGTTTAAGACCAAAAGCCATGTTGTCATATACTGACATATGTGGATAAAGAGCGTAGTTCTGGAATACCATTGCGATATCACGATCCTTTGGTGGAACATCGTTCATTTCTACGCCATCAATATAAAGTTTACCTTCTGAAATTTCTTCCAGACCAGCAATCATACGGAGTGTAGTTGATTTACCACATCCTGAAGGACCTACGAATACGCAGAATTCCTTGTCTTCGATTGTGATGTTTGCTGTTGTTACGGCACGAACACCACCTTCATAATCTTTGCAGATACCTTTAAGTTCTACTTTTGCCATTTTTTCTGGCCTCCTGTTTAGTTGATATGGAAGATTTCTTTCTTCTTATCTCAACCGGGTTATATTATGATTATATATTACAAGGCTGAATGTCAGATGTCAAATTAATTTTTTCATGTTGAAATACAATAATAACAATAATTTGATATTATTAATAAAATTTTTACACTTTTCGCGAAGTGTGACACGTAAAGTATAAAATCTGCCTTTTGCTTGAAATTTCTTCTAATATTTTTCCTGCAATAGCAATTTTTTCCTGATCCATATTAACAAAAGGGTCATCAAGCACCAGAAAAACATCTTCCTGATTGAACATTGAATCCACAAGAGCAAGTCTGGCAAAAAAATTCGTCAAATCCTTATAACCACTGCTAAAAAAATCTGATTTTTTACAATTGCCTTTTAAGTCATAATTTACATTAAGATTCTGATCTATAAAAAAATTATCACAATCAGTTATTTTACTTGCATATTTTTTAAATGCAGCCTTCATTTTAGACATATATCTGCCAGAAAGATTTTCATACGCTTCCTTAAGCAAATCCTGTGTTTCCAAAAGTGAATTATAGACACTAACAGAATCTTTTACAGAATTTCTGATATTTTCAAGTTCACATACATATTCGTTTTTATGAACAATTTCAGTTTCCAGCAGTTCAAGATTATCTTCACAGTGCTTTAATTCTCTTTCCAGGTAAACAATCTTCTGATTGTATTCAGCTATCTGGTTATTTATATCTTCAAGACTTTCATCAGACTCTCCTAAACTGCAAGGATTTTTATACATTCCATAATCAAACTTATTTTTAGTCTTTTTTTTATAACTCTTTGACGGAAACAGCAAAACTGTCATAGCTGCCGCAGTAGCAAAAAGGCAGCTGCAAATCAAATACATATAGTTTTTAAATAAATGAAAAAAAACAATTCCAGACACAACGCACAAATCAAACAATAAAAAGACAATTATATTTTTCTTTATATGATTTTTTTTGCTATGTTTTTTTGATTTCAATAAAAATGATTCTTTCTTTTTTTCCAGCAGATTTTTACGGACAGAATATTTTTTTACGGTCGTCCTTAACTCTTTTTCAATGCTCTTTAATTTGTCATATTCAATCTGTTTTGTTTCAAGAACTCTTAACTTTTCATTTAATTCTGCCAGCCTTTTTTCCCGCTGACTTATAAGACCTAAACCTCGGGGAGATTTATATTCATATATTGCATTCTTTAAGATTTCTTCTGCTTTTGAATAATTTCCTACATCATCGCCATTTTCAAGTAAGTTATTCAATTTTGCGTTAATGCTGTCTGTGATTTCAGGTGATTTATTCAGGCTTATAAAACAGCTGCGCTCAAAAGATTCTTTATCTATTCCTAAAAAAAATATCCCTGGTTCAGAACATTCCAATATGCTTTCTGCAGAAAGATTACTTTCCAGATTCAATACCTCAAGAGTATCCTCTGATTTTTTCTGAAAACCAAAATATCTGGTAATTTTATAATTTTTTCCTTGATGTTCAATAATTATGCTTCCGCCAAATCTGCCGTTATTCCATGGATAATAATGTTCCCGCTCAAAAAAACCTTTTCTTTTTCCCTTTTCTTCAAGGCCGTACAGCATAGCTTTTATAAAAACAGCCAGAGTGGATTTTCCCCATCCGTTCTCATATATAAACTGATTTATGCCCTTATCCAGAATGAAGCTTTTTTCACTAATGTTACCAAAGTTTTCTATATATACTTTCTTTATAAACATATTAAATTTTCCTGATTTAAACTTTTTCCAGCCAAAGCCCGCAATCCTGTTTTTATGATAAAAGATTTTTGTTTTTCCGAAATATTTTTGGATTCTACAAGGCGAACAAATTCTCCTTTTAGTGAAAAATCATTTCTGTATTTTTCATAATCGATTTTAGTTTCTGTTTCATCATATATCCTTACATAAAAAAATCTTTCATAAAGCTGTTTTTCAAAGGATTCTACTAAAACCTCTGCTTTTTCTGAAACCTGACCTGTTAAATTAATTTTTATCAGCGAAGTTTCTGAAACATCACGTACTTCTAATAAAATTTTGTCTAAAATTTCTGAGTAAAATTCCAGATTAGTTATATCAATATTCTTTTTGTATATAATACGTATAGAAGATTTTATAAAAACTGGTTTAATTTTCCTGTTTTTTTCATCAATTTCCAGAAGGACAAAACCTTTCGTTCCAGTTTCGTCAAATCCCCTTCCTTCAAGACAACCGGAATAACAAAAATTTCCCCTTTCGTCTAGTTTCCCTTCAGAAAATGAATGAATATGTCCAAGTGCAAGATAATCAATATTTTTGCCTTTAAGACTGTTCTTGTTTATTAAGGATTGATTTGTAATCTTCATGGAATTATCCAGCTGTCCATGCATTGTAACTATATTTATTCTGGAAGAATCAAGCGTCAGTTCTTTATAAATTTTATCTGAAAATACATTTGTTTCTCGTCCTGTAATACAGACATCTCCTATATTAAATGAATTCCATCTATCAGAACGAAAAAGCTTTAGATTTACAGGAAGTTCCGAAAAATCAGAAAAAAAATCAGCATTATCGTGATTACCACGCAAATAGAAGAATTTTATGTCACTGTTACTTCTGATTGTATGAAAAATTCTTTTTCTTATATCCCGCTTAATAGTTTTTTCACTGTCAAATAAATCACCCGCAATTACAATTGCCTGTACATCATTTATAACTGCAAACTTAACCATTTTTTCAAAAGCTGTTATCAATTCTTCTTTTCTTTGCTCTGCTTTTTCTCTAGATAAATTGGTTTCCATACTTGAATCAATATGAAGATCTGCACAGTGAATTATTTTCAAAAAAAAGTACCTCCAATAGAATTATACTATAATTTTTTACAAATTAATGTTAAAATATTGCAATTAAAACAAAAGATTTAAAATTATGGAAATTGTGAGATAATGCCAATTTCAATACCAAAGGCAGGTTTTTATGAAAAAACTAAGTTTACTTGGAACTGCTGTTCTATGCACAATCTTTTTGGGATGTTCTGCAGGCAGCTCTTCGCCTGACTACTCGGCTTTGCTTACCAATACAGAAAAGCAAACTTCACAAAGCAGCACACCTTCTAAACCTTCAGAAAGTACATTGCCGTTATTTAAATTTTCCGGCGATGAAAATTATGTAAGTGCAAAAAACGTTTCAGCTTCTGATGCTGTAAATCAGTCTACAGGCCTTGAAGCTGACTGGTGGAAAAAAACTTCTTTCTATCACGTATGGGTAAAAAGCTTTTCTGATTCAGATGGCGATGGCTGTGGTGACTTAAACGGCGTAAAACAGAAACTTGACTACATTCAGAACAAAATCGGCTGTGATGGCATCTGGCTTAGCCCTATCTTCAAATGTAAATACAAAACAAAAACCGGAAATATGCACGGTTATGACACAACTGATTACTATGCTGTAAATGATTTTTTTTGGAACAGAAGAAGATTTAATCTCCCTTATTCATGCTGCCCATGAGCGCGGCATGAAAGTCATCTTTGATTATGTTCCAAATCATACAAGCAGTTCAAATGACTGGTTCAAAGATTCAGTTGCTGAACAGAACGGAAAGAAAGACTGGTTCATGTGGAATACTACTCAGTTGAACTGGGATAATTCCATGGGTACAGGACATTGGTATAACATACAGGTTAATGGCTCAAAAAAATATTATTACGGTGCTTTTGGTTCTGGTATGCCGGATTTCAATTTCCGCAACTACGAAGTCCGGGAAGAAATGAAGAATGTTGCCCGTTACTGGCTGAACAAAGGTTTTGACGGTATCCGTGTTGATGCTGCCCGCTATTTAATAGAAGATGACGGCAAATATTATGATACAGAAGGTTCTCACACATGGTTCAAGGAACTTAGAAAGGAGCTTGATAAATACGCTTCTCCTAAATTCATGATGTGTGAAGTATGGGGACCAGACCATGAAGTAGAAGAATCCTACCTTGGAAATGGAACAGATGAATTCCACATGACTCTGGATTTTCATCAGGGTTCAGACTGTATAAAATCTGTTTCATATCAAAGAAATTTCATTAAAAACACATTATATCCAAACAAAAGCGAAACGACAGGTTTTGCCACATTTATGGTAAACCATGATGAATACAATGACCGTATTGCTACGACTTTTAAAGGTGACCAGAAACTTCAGAAGCTGGCAACAGCACTTTCACTTCTCCGTCCAACTGTGCCAATCATTTACTATGGTACAGAAATTGGATTGAAAAATACATCTTCTGGCGGAGATTCTGCCTTAAGAGGCAATTTTGACTAGTCACTTGCAGAAGAGCAAATGACTACAGAAAAATCACTTTTAAAGTTGAATAATGCTATTAATTCTTTCCGAAAAACACACGCTTCTTCATTTGCAGACGCAGATGTAAAACACCTTACAGCGTCAATAACATCAACAGCGGCATACATAATTTCTGGTAAAAAAGACAATACAAAATTTTTGTGCGTTTATAACCTTTCTTCCAAAGCTTGTGACTCTGCTGATTTTACTGGCTGTAACTCTTTCTCATCTAGTTCCTGTATTATGGGTGATACAGAAGCTCCTGAATTATCATTGTCAGGAACAACAGTTTCTGTTAAAAAAATTGCACCATTCTCATTCAGAGTTTATGCACTTGATGCAACAGAGACCAACATATGGGATGATGAGACCTACACCGCTAACGAAAATTATGAACCTGCAGACGAAGAGCCAAATGTGCAAAAAAACTACAGTGTAATGTACATAAGAGGCAACATGAATAACTGGGGCGGCACACAGATGACTCTTCTGAAAGACGGTAAAACCTTCAGTTACGAAAGTTCATTTTCTGACGGAAGCAATTCTTCAGCTTCTAAAGTAACCATTATTTTCAAGTTCTGTGAAAATAACGGCACCCCATGGGGCGATAACTGGGGTACTGAAAAAACAAGCAGCAATAAAGATGGAAATTTTATCATTACCTTGGACGCTAATGTACCTTATGTAATAACATTCAATCCATATACAAACACGATGAACTGTAACAAAAAGTAGAATATTGCAAAAATTGCATTGTCAGAGATTACAATAACAAGGAGCTGGCCAACAAGAAACCGGTATAGGTTTATGCTGGCCAGTTTTTATGACATAAAACACCGAACCTTATGTCCTTCTGCAATTTCCCGGAATTCCGGTAGTTCCCTGCGGCATCTGTCCGTTGCTTTTGGACAGCGGTATGCAAATGGACAGCAGTTTTCTGCTTCCAAAGTAGTTTTTACTTCTATATTGGAATTTGTGATTGTACCTTTTGCGCCGTCAAATAAAAGCTGCGTATATGGATGAAATGCATCCTTATAAAGACTGGCAGCAGGAGCCTCTTCTACAAGAACTCCGCGGTACATTACACCTATCATATCGCAAAAATAGCAGGCAACCTTAAGATCATGAGTAATGAACATAAAACTAAGGTTCCGCTTTTTTCTTAAATCTTGCAGAAGATTGATAATCTGACCTTGAATAGAAACATCAAGAGCGGAAACAACCTCATCACAAATCAAAAGTTCAGGATTCATAATCAAACCGCGGGCAATAGAGATACGCTGCCGTTGCCCTCCGGAAAATTCCGCAGGCCGCCTGTTCAAATCATCTGGACTTAAACCAACTTCCTGAATGATTTTTTCGCACAAAATCCTTGCACGTTCCTTTCCCTTCCACATGGACGAATATTTGAGTCCTGCTGTAAGCACATCAAATACTGTCATACGGGGATTAAGAGAGCGGGCTGGATCCTGGAAAATATACTTTACTTTTTCTCTGTACTTTTTAAGCTGCTTTCTGTTCAGTTTTTCTACAGAAACAACTTCATTTCCGTCAAAAAATTCAATCGAACCGCTGTTCTGCCTGTAAAGCTGAACAATAAGTCTGGCTGTAGTTGTTTTTCCACAGCCAGATTCACCTACAATTCCATAAGTTGAGCCTTTTTTTATTTCAAAAGTTACGTCATTAACTGCATAAACAGTTTTACGGTTCTTTGCAAAAAAGCCTGCTTCCAGATTAAAGTGCTTTGAAAGATGAGATACCTTTAAAACAGAACTATCATTTTGCATTAGCCAGTCCTTTTAATTCTTCCAGCATTTCTGGCAGTTCTGCTGCCATATTTTCATTTGTGAACTGGCATGTGCCAACCTTTTCGTGTCCGCCGCCACCGTATTTAAGCATAAGGCTTCCAACGTTTACTTTGCTTGTCTTGTTCAAGATTGAATAACCAACTGCAGCAGAACAGCCTTCTCCACCCTTGCCGCTTACAATCCATGCAGAAATATTCTGTTCTGGATACATACTGTAAATCATAAAGCGGTTACCAGTATATATTGGATCAACTCCACGCAAATCAGAAATTATAAGATTTCCTTCTGTATGAGTGTGAGCTTTTACCATTTCCTTAAAACGTTCTGTCTGTTCGTTGTAAACTTCAATTCGTTCCTTTACATCCGGCATGTTCAGAATTTCTTCTGTAGTCATTGTTTTGCACGCAACCATAAGTTTTTCCATAAGAGCATAATTTGAAACAGTAAAATTACGCCAGCGTCCAAGACCAGTACGAGGATCCATTAAAAAGCCAACAAGAATCCAGCCCTGTGGATTCTGAATTTCATCAATTGTAAGATTGCCGGAATCTACTTTGTCTACAGCAACCATCATATCTGTATAATTAGGAAATTTTTCCTGTCCGCCATAATATTCATAAATGATGCGGGCACAGGATGGAGTAATACGGCTTTCGCCTTTGTATTTTCCTTTCAGTTCGTTGCGTTCAAATTCACTTGAATGATGATCAAACCAAAGACCACAGCCAGGAACGAATGGAACGTTTGCAAGACAATCGTTTTCATCAATAGGAACAAGTCCGTCCTGCAAATCTTTTGGATGTGCAAATTTCCAGTTATCAATTACACCAGCCTCCAGAAGCAGTGCACCACAAGCCAGACCATCAAAATCAGAACGAGTAACCAGTCTCATAGCCATATATCTATACCCCTCAAAAAAAACAGAAAAAATACATTATAATTATAAATGTAATTTGGCAGAAATACAAAAAAAATCGCATATGAAAATGTTTCTTTTGTTTTTTTTAATTCCATATTATCATAAAAGAAGAGGTTTAAATTATGACAAAACAAATAATTGGAAAAAGACTGACGGCAATTTTTGCAATTGCACTTCTTTCCTGCTCACTATGGGCCAAGGGAGAACTTTCTCCTGAAGAAATTGACAAAACGTTTACCTACGAAGGGAATGATCTTGGACTTACCCTTTCTGATAACAATGCTGCATTTAAATGCTGGGCACCCCTTGCAAAAAGCGTTAAGGTTTTGCTTTTTAAAGACAGTTCAAACCTTACAAAGCCTGCAAAATCATTAAAAATGACAAAAGATGCTGCAAACGGAGCAATCTGGTCAGCATCTGCAGACTGCACAGGTTTTAAATATTATCAGTACGAAATTGCAAATCCTGGAAAAAAATCAAGAGTTTGCGACATTTGGGCAAAAGCAGCAAGTCCAGAATCGGTTGCTACTCAGATTACAGACATTAATTCTGACAGCACTGCTATTCCTGAAGGTTTGAAATATGACACCAGCTGGGGTACAAAAGAAAGCTATTACAATCCTTTTGGAAACAGCGGTAAAACTGCTAAATCTTACACAGATGCTATAATTTACGAAATGCACATACGTGACTGGTCAAATGTCGAAGTAAGCGATTCTCTTGGAAAATTCAACATTATTGCAGATGGAGAAAAAATCATTGCACACCTGAAAGACCTCGGCGTTACTCATGTCCAGATTCTTCCTAGTTTTGAATATGCAGAAAAAATCACAAACAAGTTATATAACTGGGGATACAATCCTTACAATTACAACGTACCAGAAGGACGTTACGTAACTGCAGGTTATACAGAAGGTACTCAAGCAGTTCATGATATGCGCTATATGATTGGTAAACTTCACGAAAATGGAATCGCCGTAATCATGGATGTTGTATACAATCACACTGCAGGTACAGGCGATTCTTCTATTTACGATCTTACAATTCCACAGTATTTTTACCGCATGAAAGATGCAGAAACTTATTCCAACGGTTCTGGTTGTGGAAATGAAGTTGCTACAAATCATGCAATGGTACGCCGCTTTATTGTTGATTCAGTTCGTCACTGGATGCTTGATTACCATGTGAACGGATTCCGTTTTGATCTTATGGGACTCCATGAACGAGACACAATGAAAGAAGTCTACAAAGCTTGCCATGAAATCGATCCAAATGTAATGGTTTACGGTGAACCTTGGACAGGCGGAAAATCAATGGTAAAATCAGGAGTCGCAAAATCAACAGTTGATCTTATCACTGAGGATATAGAAGAAAATGTAAACGGCGTAGGCTGTTTCAATGATGACTTTCGGGATGCTGTAAAAGGTTCGGTTTTCAATCCTACAGAAGGTGGTTTTGTTCAAGGTAACTACGGTGGAATAATGAAAATCATCGCAGGACTTACAGGCTCTGTTCGTGGCCGCGGAGGCTTTACAAAAAAAATCGGACGAAGCATAAACTATGTTGAATGTCACGACAACCACACGCTTTTCGACAAGCTGGCAATTACTGCAATCGGAAAAAATACTACTGGCGACATTTTTGAACAGCTTAGTCCAGAACAGCTTGAACTTGTGAAAAAACAGGATAAACTCTCCGCTGCTTTTATTTATCTTGCACAAGGAACTCCTTTCATCAACGGAGGACAAGAATTCCTTAGAAGCAAAAAAGGTAATCACAACAGCTATATTGCACCTGATGCTGTAAACGGAATTGACATTTCTTTTGCAGAAAAATACAGCGATGTTTATAACACATACAAAGCATTGATTGCTTTCAGAAAAGCTAATTCAAAAGATTTTGGTGCAAACGAATCAGCTGCCGCAGAAGTCCTTTCCCCAGGTCTTGTAAAATATACAACAGGGAAATTTACAGTTTACTTTAATGCCAATGATGACGCAAAAGATATAAACGAAAGCGGAAAACAGATTGTAATCAATGAAACAAACGGAACTTACAGCACTGCTGCCAATGGAAGAATTGCAAAAGTAGCTGGAAAAGGCTTTGTGATTATAGAAAAATAAAAAATTAATAAAGCCCATGAATTAATTTATAGGCAATTGACCCCGGTTTTGGACTTGCAGGACAATTATCGGGGTCAAACCATTTTGCGTCAGCAATTTCTTCTTTTTGAAGTTTTAATTCACCGCTTTCGTATTCTGCAGTAAAACCAAGCATCAGCTGATCAGGAAAAGGCCACCCCTGACTTCCGCGATATTTTATGTTTTTTATCTTAATTCCAGTTTCCTCAAAAACTTCCCGCTGAACAGCATTTTCCGCAGACTCACCTGCTTCCATAAAACCTGCGATACAGGCATAAATATCCTGATTGCGGTAAGTGTGATTAACAAGCAGAACCTTGCCGTCCTTTTTTACAACAACAATAATACATGGTTCTATGCGTGGAAAATGATTTTTTTTGCAGGCATAACATTCCCTGGCAGAAAATTTATAACTGTCCGCAAGTTTTCCGCCACATTTGCCGCAGAACTTTGTTTCGTGCCGCCACGTAAGAATTGCCCTGGCCCTTGCCGCCATAGAACCTGTAAACTCATCATTTTCCGCAAAATATTCACGCAAAAGTTTTTTTTCAAAACCTTGCGGAAGAACAGCATTCTCTGAAATTTCAAATTCCATTGCACAGATTCCTGTTTCTTTTTCATCAAAAAAATCGGAATCAGGTGAAAGTTTTCTAAGCATCAAAGTATCTTCAAAAGACGGAAGACTGCCGTTAGAACAAACTATCAGCTCCTTTTCTGTGAGAATATAACAATTTGATTTTGAAGAAACAGGATTTGTTATAAATGCCATATCAATCTACTTTAAAGAAAAACTTTCTGGCAAAAGCTCTGCAAGAGTCATAACTTTTATTTCTCCAGCAGCATTTTCCATATAAACCTTAAAATCTTTTCTGCAGAATTCCGCCATAACCTGACGGCATACTCCACATGGCGAACAGAAATCCTTGATTTTTCCGTCAGGACCGCCAACGATGGCAATTGCTTCAAATTCTTTGTCGCCTTCACTTACTGCCTTAAAAATCGCAGTTCGTTCAGCACAATTGCTAGGTCCATAGGCAGCGTTTTCTATATTACAGCCAGTGTATATTTTACCGTTCTTTGCAAGAAGAGCGGCACCAACATGAAAATGCGAATATGGAGCATAAGAACGCAAAAGCATTTCTTTTGCCTTTTCTAATAATTTTTTTTCATTCATAATCTTATTATAACCCAGCTTTTAAAAACTAAAAAGCAGAAACATAAAGGCTTTTTAACCAGTTATGCTTCTGCCCTGTGTTCAGTTATGCAGATTTACAAATCTTCACCGCTGAGTTAATATTTTCAGTTTCTATTTCAACAAATCTTGTTACCACCAGATTATCTACACTCTCTCCAAAAAGACTGGCAAGTACAAGAAGATTGTCTATTGTAGGAATATTTTTTCCTCGTTCCCAGGCGTAAATTGCCTGTGGAAATTCAAAGCCGAATACTTCCTGCAAATCCTTAACTGAAAGTCCGCATCTTTTTCTTATATTTTTAATATTTTCGCCTGTAGCATACTGATCAATTACAGGCCTTAAAAAAGTATTTTTCATAATTTAATCCCCGATTCATAAAAATCCTAAAACTAAAAACGTCACTATTATATACAGAAGGCACGGCTTGAACTTTCACCTGCTGCACCACTTGATGACCGGTACGCACAATAAAATCATCAAAAATAAAATAAGCATTTTTAGCACCAGAAATATTCATCGAAAACCTCCTGATAAAATAAATAGTCGCTTTTCGCAACTTCTGCAGACATCTCTGAACTGCAATGGGGCAACGCCCTGATTTTTACGTCTGGCAATCAAATATGACGCAAGATATAAGATATTTTCACTCTATCAGAAAAAATGAATATTGTCATTAAACTTGTAGTTTAATAAAGCCTCCAAAAATCTTTACTGCGAAAGAACCCAGTAATTGTCATAAGCATAACCGTTTTTTCCAATCAGACAGCTGTCCGATTTTTTAAAACCCGCATTTTCTGCAGCATTTATACGTTCCACCGCGTAAACTGGAATTTTCGTAATCACATTTTTGCCGCCAACCAGTTCTGCGGCTTCAGAACCAGCAAGAGTTAGAACTGAAACCAGCTTTGACTCAACTTCGTAATCGCTGCGGACATCAACTCTTAGAATTGAAGACTGATTAAATTCATCATCAGAAACTCGCAGACAGAATTCCACTGTTCCGATTACTTCTGAAAGAATTTTGTCTTCTACAGCCAGACGAGCAAACCATCTGTTTTCATAGGCTTCTTTCCAAAAAGCCAGAGCCTGATTCATCTTTTCTCTGGTTGAATAGTAAAAAATGTCTCCGTCACAGTTATCGCTGTTAAAATAAGGAAGTGCATTTTTATCACTGTAAACAGAAAACAGGTCTTCAAAATCCGACTTCTGGATTTCACGAATCAAAAAAACATCGTTTTCTAAAACTGGTTTATGATCATAAATGTTCATTGCAACCTCGTCATGAAGAACATAGCAGATTAATCAAAATAAATCCTATGCAATATGATAAGTTGCATAAAACCTGCTATAAGTTGCACAGAAAATGAATGAATTTTGCACAAACCGACATTAAATTTGAGTTCTATTAAAACTGGAACTATTGATGAATAATTCCGGCCTTCTGCTGGACGCAGCATTTGAATGTGCTGCCAGAAAAATCATTCCAATTCGCCATGCTGAAGGTAACTAGTAATGCATAAAACTCGAATTTCGGCAGCTCTACCCTACAAGAAAGAATTCTGCGATGAACACTACGGCACAGCAGGCACAGGCTACAGGGAAAAGCCCAGCGCCCAAAAAGGAAAGGACAATTCCTGCAACAAGCGCTATTACTCCGGCAACCGGCGACTGGGTTGCTTCTACTATTGCCGGGAAGGTCATAACGGAAAGGGTTACATAAGGCACATAATACAGAAATGACTTTATGAAACGGTTTTTTATAGGTTTTCGGATTAAAGTTAATGGCAGCACACGAATCAAGTAAGACACAAGAGCTGCAATAAAAATGTAAATATACGATGTCATTCTGCCGCTCCTTTTTCTTCATTCTGCTGGTCATCATTTACAGGACGAATGATTGCCGCCACAGTTGCGATTATTACGGTAAGAATTATGGTTCGTGTTCCACCAGAAATATTTTTTACAGCAGGAATAATCGTAGAAACATAGCTAAGCACAAAGCTGGCCAAAACTGAAAATGCAATTACAATATTTTTTCTGCAGGGCGGCACAACAATTGCGAGAAACATTCCGTAAAGAGCCACAGAAAGAGCACTTACAACCCGTAAAGGAAGCACATTTCCAGCGATTACACCAAGAGCCGTTCCTAAAGACCACATTGGAACCGCAAATGCAATGGCACCATAATTGTAATAGGGATTCAGATAGCCTGGACGGGCAATGGAAATTCCAAAAATTTCATCTGTAACGCCAAAACCAACAAAAAAACGGTGAAGAAATTTTGTATTCTGACAGAATTTCTGACTTAATGCGCAGCTCATCAAAAAATAACGGGCATTTACAACAAAAGTAATGATTGCAATTTCTACAAAAGTAACCTTTGCCTGAATTGATGTAAAAAGCGCATATTCACCAGCCGATGCCACATTAAAAAAACTTGCCCAGAATCCCTGCATAGCCGAAAGACCTGCTTTTTTAGCAACAATTCCAAGAGAAAAAGCAACAGCAAAATAACCAAGTCCAACAGGAACTCCGTCCCGAACTCCCTCTAAAAAAGCATTTTTTTTCATAGGGGGAGTATACTCTTTTTTTTAAGGAATGTTAAATGAATTATTTTTTTTCCAGGGAGGGTGGAGTCCCACCCTACGTCTCAGCCGAAGTTCGCTTCGCTCACTCCGTCTTCGCCTACCCTACCCAGCGGGGACAGAAAATTCAGTTTGCATTTTGCCCCCGCAACGCCCCCATCATTTAAAATGAACGAATCCCACCGCAAGCATCAGGGGTATCCTTCGTTTTCATAAGGTATCGCAGTCGGATTTCATACCACTTATGGGGATGTCCAATAAGTTTGCACTACGGTGGTTGAGTTTATCGAAACCACCACATTTAGTGTAGCAGTCATTTCGACGAGTGGTTACTGAGCGCTACACTCATTACTTTTGGGACAGCCCCGGGTATTAAACCCTCCCCTCCAGTAAAATCATTCCTGCTCCACTTGAGGGCAAGCTGCTCCGTTTTCCCGGCATCTTTCTGTTGCAAACTCACAGCGCGGAGCAAACGGGCAGCCAGGTTCAGGAGCTGCAGGGTCTGTTACCCGCCCAGGAATAGAAATCATCTTCTTCTGCGTATAATGACTGCCAAATTCAGGCAATGCGCCTACAAGAGCCCTGGTGTACGGATGCTTTGGCGCTTTCATAATCTGTTCGGAAGTGCCGCTTTCCATTACTTTTCCGCCGTACATTACAGCAATACGATCACTTATCTGTCCAACAAGATTTATGTTGTGGCTGATAAAAATAATTGAAAGTCCCCGTTCTTTTTTTAGCCGCAGCAGCAGGGAAACAATTTGTGCCTGAATTGTAACATCAAGGGCAGTTGTCGGTTCATCTGCAATCAAAAGCTGACAGTTCTGTGCCAGCGCCAGGGCAATTCCAATTCGCTGCAGCTGCCCGCCGCTAAACTGGTGAGGATATGCTGCAAGGCGGCCTTTTGGATCTGGCATGCCAACCTCTGTAAGAAGCTGAGCAGCTTTTTCATCTGACTGTTCCCTGCTGATTTCTGGTTCTGCATTACGGAATGTTTCCCAGAAAACAGAACCAATATTCTGAAGCGGATCAAACGAACGGCCAGGTTCCTGAAAAATAAGGGCAATTTTTGTTCCGCGGTATTTTCTAAGCTCTTCATTTTCCAGAGACATTAAATCTATGCCATCATAATAAATATGACCAGAAGCTTCTGCATTGCCAGAAAATAATCCTGGAATTGCAGAGGTTGTAACAGATTTTCCGGAACCAGATTCACCAACAAGCCCAAGAATTTCGCCTCTGTTCAGTCCAAATGAAACACCGCGAACTGCATAAACCTGAACAGGTTTTATGCCTCTCAAAATAGTGAAAGTTACATGCAGATTTTCCACTGAAAGCAGATTATATTGCAGGCTGCGTCCCTCAATTTCCTGCGAAACGGGGCGTTGCGGGGTGTCCCCGCTAGAGGGGGTAACGGAAGACTCGGCAGTTGAGCTTTGCGAAGCTGCCGTGGCTGAAGTGAGGGGCAGGCGCCCCTCTCGCGAGATAAATCTCGCTCGGAGCCGTTCTATCGATGAACCTAAAACAACCCTTGCGGCTTGTTTTTTTAACGGTTCTTCGATTTTAGGCTGGGGCATGCGCCCCCTTTTATTTTCTTTTACCTTTCGCTTTTTTTTGAAAACTGTTGCGTAGGGGTCGTAAAAGTCACGAAGGGCGTCGCCAAGAAAGTTGAATGCCAGAGTTACAAGCAAAAGCATGAGAACCGGGTACAAAAGCCACGGGAAATTGCGGAGATTTGACAGCGTAGAAATATCGCGATTAATAAGCGAACCCCAGCTAACAGACGGATCATTTATACCAAGTCCAAGATAGGAAAGAGCCGTTTCGCTCATAATAAAGCCAGGAATGCTCAAAGTTACACTTACAATCATGTAGCTGGCGGTCTGAGGAATTATGTGTCGGAAAATTATTGTTGCTGCAGGCACGCCTTCAAGAGCCGCATCCACAACAAATTCTTCCCTCTTTATTGCGTGAACCATTCCGCGGATTGTGCGGGCAAGACCGGGCCAGCTTACAAGAGCCAGAATCAGCGTAATTATCATGTAAGATGTGCCGCTGTCCATTTTTGTATTCAGAATTGAGCGCAAAAACAGAATGAAATATAGGCTTGGCATCAGCATGAAAAACTCAGAAAAGCGCATGATTGACCAGTCCGTTACGCCGCCAAGATAGCCGCTTATGCCGCCCAGCAGAATTGCCAGCAGAATTGTAACGGCTGTGGCAACAAATCCAATGGTAAGGGAAATGCGGCTACCAAAAACTATGCGGCTAAAAAGATCCCGGCCAAGATTGTCGGCACCAAGAAGATAAACAGGATATTCAGAATCTGTTCCAAAAAGATGACGGTCAGATTTTATGATGCCGAACAGACGATATTCTGTGCCTTTTGTAAAAAAACGAAAACTATGTATGCACTCTTCATCTTTTACGCGAACATAACGCCAGGTTGACTTGTTTATTGCCCTGTATTCCCTGACCTTGACTCCCTTTGCCGTAAGCTGAAGGTTTGCAGGGTGATAAGTATTGTTTTCATAGGTTTTTGTTGCAGGATATGGAGCAATGAATTCTGCAAAAATCATTGTAAGATAAAAAATCACAAGCACTATCAGGGATACATAAGCAAGCGGTCGAGTTTTTAAGTAATCAAAAAATTTCTTCATAATAATTTCCCGTTTTAATCTTTTCCGTAACGAATTCTTGGATCTACCACTGCCAGCAGAATATCACTGATGACCATGCCCACAAGTACCAGAGCAGAAGAAAACATTGTGTTTGCCAGCACAAGATTAATATCCTGCTGCAGAACAGCTTCGTAAGTAAGACGACCAATTCCAGGGTACGCAAAAATAATTTCCAGAATCATTGAGCCGCCAAAAAGGGACGCAAGAAGATTCGCACTGCCAGTAATATATGGATTCAGCGTATTTCTAAATGCATGATTAAGATAAACCCGTTTTTCGCTGATGCCGCGGGCCCGCAGCGCAAAAATGTAAGGCATTCCCATCTGATCCAGCATTGTAGCGCGGATTGTGCGCATAGTTCCGCCAAGTCCGCCAATAAAAGATGAAAAAAGCGGAAGCATAATGTGATGCACATAACTAAAGGTAAATCTGAAAGGAGCTTCGCTGAATGGAAAATCTGGATATGCGGTTACAGGAAAAAGTCCGGAAAGAGATGCGAACAGCTGAAGCAGAATCAGGAGCAGAATTCCTGGAAACGCGTGAAAAAACAATGCAAAAAAAGTAACTGCCGTATCCAGCTTAGTTCCCGCCTTACTGGAAAAATAGACTCCCAGCAAAAAAGAAAAAACTGTAATGAAAACAAGAGAAATGATGTTCAAGAGCAGCGAATTCATAAGCCTGCTTTTTATAAGAAAAGAAACTGGCGCTCTGCTTACAAGGCTTGTTCCTAAATCATGATGAACGACAACCCTGTTAAGCCATTTGTAATACTGAACGTAAAAAGGCTTATCAAGTCCAAATTCAGAACGCAAGGCTTTAATCTGTTCTTCGCTAAAATTTTTGTCGCTGGAAGCCCCTGCAGAAGAATGATTTCCCAAACCGTTACCGTTTGCACTCTGCATAAGCTGCTGGGTCATCATCTGATCTACAATATCACCAGGAGCCAGCTCCATAAAACCAAAAAGCATAAATCCAAGGAAGAATAAAAGCACAAGCATTGTAAGAAAGCGGCCTGCAATAAAGGAGCCAAGAGGCATTTTTTTGCGGAACATCATCCATGGATATAGAACATGACTTTTTATTTTCAAAAACATAATGTTTCCTCATTCATCAATATGCTTACTGGTCAGAAAGCCATACATATTCTGTTTTGGCACCAGATTTATTGTCAAAATATACATTTGTAAGATTCCACCTGTTGCGGATAGCAAAAAAACTGCGGCTGCGCAAAAGATAGATTACAGGACACTCTTCCAGCAGAATTCTCTGATATTCATCCCAGATTTTCTTTGCTTCATTTTTGTCAATCGTATAATTTCCTTCATTGTAAAGGTAATCAATCCTGGCTTCCCATTCAGTTGCAGGCTTTTCCTGCAGCGGATTCCACAGATGCAGGTTTCCGTAGCTGGGCCACACGTTGCTTCCCTGACTTGGAAAAAAATTGGAACCCAGCCCAATCATAATGCTCTGCCAGTCGTAAGTCGCTGTCAGCATTTCAATCATTTTCTGAAAATCAAGCTGACGAACATTAACTTTTATCCCAACCTTAGAACATTCGTCAGAAATAATCATTGCCATATCATTCATAAGATTATTTGTAGTCGCCACAGTCAGATCATATTCAACTGGAACTCCACTGGCATCGTGCATAATTCCATCGGAATCTCTGTAAAATCCAGCTGACTCTAAAAGCTTTACGGCCCTTTCCGGCGCAAAACGATATTGCAGCGTAATGTCAGGATTGTACATCGGATTTGCATCAGGAAAAAAATCATACTTTGGCATGGCAAGTCCGCGGTATGTCTGATCAATGATTCTTTCCCTGTTCAAAAGACAGCTCATTGCCTGACGGAACTGCTTTATGCAGAACCAGCGGTAAAAATCAGTTTCCTTATTTTTTGGATTCTGATTAAAGCTCCAGAGCAAAGCTCCCAGAGAACCTTCTGCATTAAAAACTGTATAATCGTCCTTCTGATTTTCAACAATATCACTGAGTTCTTCTGGTCGAGGCGAAAAAGTCTCCACTTTTCCCTGTTTGAACAGAAGAAATTCCGTATTCATGTCTCCAACAATCTGGCAAACCATCTGCTCAACATATGGAATGGAAGTTCCTTCTGAATCTTTTTCCCAGAAATTCGGATTTCTTCTATATATTAATCTCTGAGATGGCGCATAGTCAGTTAAATACCATTCTCCGCAGCTAGGAATTTCCCGAACATTGCAGTTTATGCTGAAAAGATTTTTTACTCCTTCCACACCACCCTTTTCCTTAGCTTCCTTGTAGATAAAAGAAGGACAAAGACTCATATTTGTGGCAAGCAAAGGTTCCGCCACAATTCTTGGAAACACAAAATCAAAACGTCTGTCATCAATTTTTACACAGTCAATGTGAGAACTGGAACCATCCGGCATGGTGCACCACTGCTGCGCGTACCCGCTGGACTGAAACGCTTCATCTCCGGCAATCTCGTTATACCAGAAAACAAAATCATCACTAGTAACAGGTACTTTTCTGTCACTTCCGTACCAGGTCCAGAACAACCCTTCTCTAAGAGTATAATGAACTGTTAATGTATCAGCTTTTTCGTCAGTTTCAATTTCAAAATATGCAAGGCGTGGCTCCCACTTGCGCAAAACGGCATCATAATATACAAGATAATCCAGAGTCTTTGAAATCAGTTCAGAACTGGAACCGTCTCTTTCCGCAATAATCTGATTAAAGGTTTTTGGATCAGAAAGAATTGTTGTCTGCCATACACCGCCTATTTTACCAGGAACAGGTTTTTCTCCAGTCCATGGACGAGAAACAGTCTTATTTACAAGAACAGAATCTCCTGCAGCAGTAAGCTCTGCAATTTCTGCAAGTGTCATTTCTGGAGTTTTAGTACACCCGGCAAAAAGCAACATTCCCACGATAAAATAAAAAAAACGCTTAATCATGCTTATATTTTACAATAGCTAAGCACATAATTGCAACTTTCTTTTTTAAATCGTCTTGCATGAACGAATAAAAAAAAGAAGGCTGTCCAATAAGTTTGCATTACGGTGGTTGAGTTTATCGAAACCACCACATTTAGTGTAGCAGTCATTTCGACAAGTGATTCCTGAGCCTGTCGAAAGGCTCAATGAGCGCTACACTCATTACTTTTGGGACAGCCCCTTCCAGAAATTCTACATTTTTTCAAGATAAGGAACCAGAACAAGTCCCAGCGCCTTTTTCATAACAGTCAAAGTACATTCAGCAAGGAAAAGTCTTGCGCCCTTCAGCTCATGACTCTCTGCATTAACAATCGAACAGTTCTGATAGAACTTACTGAAATTCTTGCTCAATTCATAGATGTATGCAGTCATAACGCTAGGATCAAGATTTTCAGCAGCCTTTGCAACAACAGCAGGGAAATCGCCAAGACCTTTAATAAGTTCCCATTCATCAGCTTCCTTAAGCAAATCACAGTGATCACTGCCAGAAACAACTCCGCTAGCCTTAGCCTTAGCAAGAATAGAATTAATGCGGGCACCCATATACTGAAGATATGGCCCTGTATTTCCGTTAAAACTCAAAGATTCTTCAGGATTAAAAAGCATATCCTTGATTGGAGTAGCCTGAAGCAGATAGTAATGCAAAGCTCCCAGGGCAACCTTTTCTGCAACATCGTCTGCATCAACTTCACCGTCGCGACCACGCTCCTCAATAGCCTTAAGAGCATCTGCGTGTAAAGAATCAATAAGGTCATCCGCATCAACGATTGTACCTTCGCGGCTCTTCATACGACCGCTTGGCAGATTTACAAGTCCGTAACTCAAATGATAAAGCTTTTCAGCCCAGTCAAATCCAAGCTTTTTAAGAATGTGGAATAAAATCTTAAAGTGATAGTTCTGTTCGCTGGCAACAACATAAACCAGCTGGTTAAATGCCCAGTCGCCGTGGCGGCTGATAGCTGTACCAATATCCTGTGTAATATAAACACTTGTTCCGTCCTTACGGAGCAGAACCTTTTCGTGATTATCTTCGTCTTTTCCCTTACCAACAACGTCAGTTACATCAATACGAACCGAACCGTCATCAGCTTTAAAGAATACGCCTTTTTCAAGACCTTTAAGGATTTCATCCTTCCCCTTAAGATAAGTTTCGCTTTCAAAATAAAAACGGTCAAAACTAACGCCTGTGCGGTCGTAAGTTTCCTTAACACCCTCCAGAGTCCAGTCGTTCATTTTCTGCCACAAAGCGCGAACTTCAGGATCCCCTGCTTCCCACTTGATGAGCATATCTTCTGCCTGCTGACTAGCTTCCGGATGAGCAGTCTCAGGCTTATCCTTTTCGCCCTTAAGCCAGCGGTCAAATTCAACATAGCACTGGCCAACAAAATGGTCGCCCTTCATGCCAAGAGATTCAGGAGTATCGCCCTTTTCTTCGTGGAACCATTTATAGGCAAGCATACTCTTGCAGATATGAACACCACGGTTATTAATCAAATCAACCTTGCAAACTTCAGCACCGGCAGCTTTCAGAATACGGCTAACCGATTCACCAAGAGCGTCGTTGCGCAAATGACCAAGATGCAAAGGCTTGTTTGTGTTTGGCGAAGAAAATTCCACCATAACCTTGCGTCCTTCAAGATGAGCCTTGCCATCAGCATTCAAAGAACCATATTTTTCGCCCTGTTCCGCAATTTTCTTCAAAATAGAGCCAGCCTGGTCAGCTTTGTTCAATTTAAGATTCACATAAGGACCAACAGCCAGGAATTCACCGCACTCTTTAGCACGGTCAGCGTATTTTTCACAAATAATTTTACAAACTTCCCCTGCAATCTGAGGAGGTCCCATTCTCAAAGCCTTAGCAAAAGCAAAAAGAGGAACTCCAAGATCCCCCATTTCTGGATTTGGAGTTGTCTGAACAACAATCTTGTCAGCGGCAACAGATTCACCACCCTTAGAAGCAATAAAATCATTCAAAGCGTCGCAAACAACACCACGCATCAAGTCCTTAATTTCAGCCATTTTATTTTCCTTAAAAAAAAATCAACAAAGTATACATTTTTTTCCATAAGAATTCAAACGGGCGCAAATCCCACTGGTAAACCAGCTATTCCGTGCTACCCTCACGGTCGGTATTTTTGCTCCACTTCGTTCCGCAAAAACACGGCGTCACTCCGTTCCGCCCACTCCATATCTGGCGCAAGCCACTTTACCGCGCAAACCGCGCACCAGCTCCATCAGAAAAATAAAATTTTTCCGCTTTTCAGAAATACTCGAATAAATATTATCCAGTTTCTTTTCTTCAAGAAACTTCCGCAAACCTTCCAATTTTCCAGGATTCTCTTTGATAAGCGGTAGTTATTCATAGATTTCTTCCAAAACATTATCTCAAAAATACAAAGGAAAAGGCAAAAAAAAAGGAATGCAAATCGCATTCCTTTTAAGTGCGGCGAACAGGACTTGAACCTGCACGTCTCTCAACACATGGACCTCAACCATGCTTGTCTACCAGTTCCAACATCGCCGCATGTGATAACAACTATATAGAATCACATAATTTTAGTCAATAGAAAAAATAAAAAAAACTAATATTTTTTCCACAAATCAATAAATTCAAGCATATACTGCTGCACATTACCAAACCATTTTCGCTGCATCTGGCAGGCAGGAACGCCAATATATCTGAAATGCCAGCATTCCCAGCGATACCCGGTAATATCTTCGTAATCTTTTGGAAACGACAAACTCCAACCATATTTTGAAGCATTAGCATAAAGCCATTTTCCCATCGTAGTTTCGTCAAAATCATCTGTTATGGAGCCAAAATCAATAGCACTGCCAAGCTGATGCTGGCTTGTCCCTGGTCTTGCGCTTTCCCGCTCCGCTTCCTCCAGACCGTCAATCGCAACCCATCTGGCAAAAAGCTTTTCCTGGTACGAGTAAGAACGATATGTAGAACTTACAAGCAGCTTAATTCCATCTTCAAGCGCAGCCTTTGCCATAACCTGAAGAGCCTTTTCAACATCAGATCTCAAAGACAAATCATTTCTATTCAAAGAATACAAATCGTTCTTTACAAGAGGAACCAGATTTTTTGGAACATAATCAGAGCCAACAGGGTGTTTTTTATCAATAAGATAATAAAGTTCCAGGTCATCGCTACGGTAATTTTTTTCCGCATCAAGAACAATTTTCAAATCTTTCAGGAATTGAGTCTTGTCCTCAATGAATCTTTCCTTTCTGAATCTTGAACTCATCTTAGAAAATATAAAATCAACCTTTTCAAAATCATTTTTATAATTCTGCGCAAAACAGAACATGTCCAAAACCGCTAAAACAAAACAAACATAAATCTTTTTCATATAAATCCTATAAAAAAAACAAACCACAGATGTACCCGGATTCACACAAATATCAATGATAAGTCCAATTATCTGTGTTCATCTATATCCATTTGTAGATTATAAAAGTCACGCTTCACAGCACCTTAAAGGAATTAAAATCCGTTTCCTAATCCGCCAGCTTTAACCTGGAAGTGACTGAATTCCAGACTAAAACTTGCCATACCTTTTGTAGCAGAACGAAGATTTGTAGTAAATCCAAACATCTTAGCCATAGGTGCCTGAGCGTGAATAATTTCTTCCGCAGTATGAGAATCCTGTCCCATAATCATTCCGCCACGCTGAGTCATCTGACTCATGGCCTCTCCAACGAATTCCTTTGGACAAGAAATATCGACATTCATAACAGGTTCCAAAAGCTGAGGAGCAGCCTGGTTACAAGCCTTATCAAATGCCTGAGCCGCACAAGCTTCATAAGCAAAAGTGCTGGCAGTAAGCTCATCATATTCAATTCCAGTTACAGTAACTGCAATATCTGTACATGGATAACCGTAATTAATACCAGATTCCAGACAAGACTTAAAGCCACTTTCAACAGCTTCGTAAATTTCATCAGGAATATCATTATTTCGTACAAGGCAAGTGTAACTGTTTCCAGCTCCTGTTTCACGAGGAGCAACCTTAACAGTAATTCCAGCTTTTGCATCTTTGCCTGCAAGAACCTTTTCAAATACTTCAGAAACTTCTGCTTCCGCAGTAACAGATTCGCGGTAAGTAACCTGAGGATTTCCAACGCGGCACTGAACCTTAAAATCATCCTTCATGCGTGTTACAAGAACATCAAGATGAAGCTCACCCATACCGCTGATAATAAGCTGACCAGTTTCAGAATCATCATGATAGGTAAATGTTGGATCTTCTTTAGAAAGAATTGCAAGAACTTCATTCATCTTGTCTCTTTCGCTCATGCTTTCAGGTTCAAGAGAAACAGAAATTACTGGCTGAGGGAAAATAGGCTCTTCAAGAAGAACAGGATATCCTTCTGAACCAATAGAATCCCCTGTCTGAGCAAGCTTTAGACCAACGAATACAGCAATGTCACCGGCTTCAATAGAATTTACCTGTTCAGATTTATCTGCATGCATACGAAGAATGCGATTTACACGTTCCCTTTTCTTTTTGTTGATATTCAAAATCTGGGCACCAGACTGAATCTTTCCAGAATACATTCGCACGTAGCACAAAGAACCCATTTCCTTGTCATACTGAATTTTGAACACAAGACCAAGAGCCTGTTTAGAAACATCACAAGGAATCTGAACTTCTTCAGTTTCGTTTTTCTTTACATGAAGCCCCTTTGCAGGAGGAATATCTGTTGGGCAAGGAAGATAATCAACAACAGCATCAATCAAAAGCTGAACACCAGTGTTTTTGCGGGATGAACCACATACAACCGGAACAATCTGACGGGCAATAGTTGCCTTTCTGATTGCATTCTTAAGCTGTTCAGATGTAATTTCACCGCCATCAAGATAAATTTCAGCGAGAGCATCATCAGTAGACGCAACCTGATCAATCATCTTTTCGCGCCATTCGTTAGCCATATCAATGCGGCTTGCATCAATATCGCTCTCCACAACTTTTTCGCCTTCGTCACCTTCAAAGCGGAATTCTTTCATTTTCAAAAGGTCAATACAACCTTCAAATTCTGAACCCTGACCAATCGGAAGCTGCAAAACAACGCATTCAACACCAAATTTAGAATGAATACCATTTACAGCGGCAAAAAAATCAGCACCAACACGATCCATTTTGTTGATATACGCAATTCTAGGAACATTGAATTTATCAGCCTGCCGCCAAACAGTTTCTGTCTGTGGCTGAACACCGCCAACCGCACAGATTACAGCAACGGCACCGTCAAGAACACGCAGAGAGCGTTCAACTTCTGCAGTAAAGTCAACGTGACCCGGAGTATCAATAATATTTATCTGATGATTTTTCCATGTAGTAGTTGTGGCAGCCGAACAGATTGTAATTCCACGTTCCTGTTCCTGCTGCATCCAGTCCATAGTCGCCTGACCGTCATCAATTTCACCAATCTTATGAATTTTACCAGTATAAAACAAAATTCGTTCAGTTGTTGTAGTTTTTCCAGCATCAATGTGCGCCATAATTCCAATATTGCGCATCTTTTTCAGGTCTGTAGGCATAATTTTCCTCAATATAAAAAATGTTCTATTATTTTAATGAAAAATCATTTCTTTCTCAAGATTAGCCTAAAATTGCAGAACCGTTAAAAATCAGCGCGCCAGCGTTCATTTAGGTTCATCCTTAAAACCGGCTCCGAGGTCGATTTCATCGACCGAGTCTAGTTAATTCGAAAAAATCAGCAATCCCACCAGCCTATAATCGAAGAACCGTTAAAAATGAACGCGCCAGCGTTCATTTAGGTTCATCCTTAAAACCGGCTCCGAGGTCGATTCTATCGACCGAGTCTAGTTAATTCGAATAAATCAACAATCCCACCAGCCTAAAATTGCAGAACCGTTAAAAATGAACGCGCTGCGTTCATTTAGGTTCATCCTGAAAAATCGGCTCCGAGGTC
>JAFOCI010000044.1 GCA_017381365.1 Treponema sp. | reverse complement strand
GCCCTTCGACAGGTGGTTTCTGAGCCTGTCGAAGGGCTCAGGAACCACTCGTCGAAATGACTGCTACACTAAATGTGGTGGTTTCGATAAACTCAACCACCGTAATGCAAACTTATTGGGCAGCCCCACTCCGACCCGCATATATAGTGCCGCTAGCTAGTAGTTTTGCAGTCTCTTTCTGACTGGTAGTATTTTCATAATGCAAACGGAATTCTTAAAAATCAATTTTATGCATAACTAATTAAAATCAAATTTCAGACTAATTATCCAATCAGATGAAGAACTTTATCTGGACAAGAAGATACACAAGTTCCACAGCTTGTACATTTTGCATAATCAATCTGAGGAATTCCGCTTGCCATATCAATACACTGTTCAGGACATTTTTTTGCACAGATTCCACATTTAAAACAACCAACTGAACAATCCTTCTTAATCTGAGGTTTATTGTCGCTATGGTTAGAACAACGGGCAATTGCACCCTTTGTATCTGCATTAATAAGAACAAACAGATGTTTTGGACAAGCCTTTGCACATTTTCCACAGCCAACACATTTTCCGGCATCAACTTTTGGCAGTCCATCTGAACCCATTGAAATTGCACCAAAAGGACAGGCAGCTTCACAGTCACCAAATCCAATACAACCGAATGCGCACTTTTTTGTTCCATTCATAGTAAGCTGAGCACCGGCACAGGTTTTTACGCCTTCGTATTCAGCTTTGTCTGGGGCACATTCTTTTGTTCCGTTACAGGCAAGAAATGCAACTTTCTTTTCTGCGACACCGGCATCAACGCCCATAACAGCAGCAACCTTTGCAGCACATTCAGCACCACCAGCAACACAACCACTGGCAGGAGCGTCACCAGCAACTACGGCTTCTGCAAAAGCATCACAACCTGCATAACCACAACCACCACAGTTTCCACCACTCAACGCATCACGAACTTCCTGAACTTTTGGATCAACCTTAACGGCAAAAATTTTCTTAAAAAGTCCAAGCAGAACGCCAAGAGCAAAACTGATAATAAGGGCAACAATTATTGTATATATAATCAAATTCATAATAATTCTCCTCGCTCCTATTTAATCAGACCCTTGAACCCAAGGAATGCCAGAGACAAAAGACCTGCAGCAATGTAAAGAATTGGAGTACCCTTAAAACTCTGAGGAATTTTTGCAGTAGCAGAACGTTCACGAACGCCAGCCATAACAACCATACTCAAAAGGAATCCCAATGCCGAGCCCAAAGCGTAAACAAGACTTTCGCCATAATTGTAATCCTTGCTGATACAGTTAATTGTAACACCAAGAACAGCACAGTTTGTTGTAATCAATGCAAGATAAACACCCATTGATTTATACAACGCTGGAATCGTCTTTTTAAGAAAGAATTCTACAAGCTGAACAAGAGATGCAATTACAAGGATAAAGAACAAAGTCTGAAGAAACTGCAATCCAAGAGGAACCATTACAAGCTTGTAAATTGGCCATGTTACGGCAGTAGCAAGAATAATCACAAAAGAAGTAGCAATACCCATTCCGGCAGCTTTTCCAGTATCACTTGTCATACCAATAAACGGACAGATTGCAAGATACTGAATAAAAACAACGTTATCTACAATTGCAGAAGTAATAAGAATTTTAAGCATATCTACCATTAGTTGCCTCCTTCAGTTTTTTCTGCTGAATCAGCTGGCTTTGAACCACAAGCTGCGTTACAGGCAGAACAGTCATGAACAGTTGGTTCTTCACATTTTTTACCCTGTTTTTCTGCAGCAACATATTTACCAAACTGAACAATTGCAGCAAGAATACCAAAAACCATGAATCCGCCAGGAGCACTATTGAAAACACCAATGCGATAAGCTTCTGGAATCACAGTTACCATAAAAGGAGTTCCAGCCATCAAAGTGCCGCCACCAAGAAGTTCGCGGAAGAAAGAAATCAAAACAAGAACCATTGTATAGCCAAGAGCCATTCCAAGAGCGTCTAGAATTGAATTTCCAATATTGTTTTTAGAAGCAAAAGCTTCAACACGGCCCATGATAATACAGTTTACAACGATAAGTGGAAGGAAAACTCCAAGTGCATCGTAAAGAGCAGGAACATAGGCATTAAGCACCAGCTGAACGATTGTAGTAAAAGCGGCAATTACAATGATGAATACAGGAAGACGAATTGCAGAAGGAATGAATTTTCTGAAAATCGAAATTACGATTTCGCTCATCAAAAGAACGAAAAGCATACCCATTCCCATTCCAAGACCATTAAAAATGCTTGTTGTAACACCCAAAGATGAACACAAACCAATATTCAAAACAAGAAGCGGATTTTCACGAATGAAACCGTTAGAAAAAATCTGAAGCTGTTTATTCATTGTGACCTCCAGCATATTTCAAAAGAACTTCTGTACCTGCATTCAAAAGTCCGGCAACACCATTAGAAGTAATTGTTGCGCCAGAAATTGCATCAAAGTTCTTTCCTAATTCAAAACCAGCTTTTGCATCTTTACCTTCAAACTGACCATAAAAAGTCTTTCCGTTTGGCAACTTGAAAGTAGAATCATTTGCTTTAAGACCGAATCCAGGAGAGTCAGTATTTTTAAGGAACTGAACACCTTTCACTATTCCATCACTACCCATTCCTACAAGAATTGTAGCCTGATCATAAGTTGGTCCAGAAACCTGAGCCGCTCCACCAGCAACTTCGCCGGCAGCATTTTTAGCAAGAATAATGTTTTCTATTTTTATTGAACCAGAAGATTTTGGTTCATAGTCGTTCAAAGCAACAAAAGTAAAACCCTCTTCCGGGAAAAAGCTTTTCATTGCAGAATTAACTTTTTCAACCTGATTCTGGGCAATTTTTGGAGCCGTAAAATTATTAACAACGGCAAGAACTGTGCAGGAAATAACTGCATAAACAGCAAGGATAAGCCCAAGCTTAATCATGCCGAAAATTGAATCGTCATTTTTTGCGTTAGACATTTTCATCCTCCATTTTGCGTTCTTTTGCAGTGTTCAAATCAAATTCCATGTTGATTTTTGCACTCTCAGGACGACGGTGACCTTTTTTGCCGTAACCGTACATTCTGCTTGTAAGATTGTTCAGATGAGGAGCAACAGCATTCATAATTAGAATACTGAACATTACACCTTCTGGATAACCACCGAATTTTCGGATAAGGAAAGTAATCATACCAGCGCCTGCGCCAAAAACAAGACGGCCAGGTTTAGTAACTGGGGCAGTCGCATAATCTGTAATCATAAATGTTGCACCAAAAATAAGACCACCAGTAAGAAGTGCGATTACAACATCTTTTCCAGCAGCTGCAACACCGTTTCCAAGACCAGCAAGGAAAGTACATACAACAACTGTTCCTACCATTGCAACAGGAGCGCGCCAGTCAATAACATGTATTAATAGAAGAAAAACGAATGCTATCAAAATCAGAAGGATTGAAGTTTCACCGATACAACCTGCGCGGTTTCCAACAAAATACTGAAGCATATCAATATTATCAAGAGTTCCGGCTTTTATCTGACTTAAAGTTGTTGCAGAAGAAATTGCATCCATTCCGCCCTGACTTGCAGTACCGGCCCAGGAAGCGCCAATTGCAGCAGGAAAACTGATAAAAAGCACAGCGCGACCAGTTAAAGCTGGGTTGAATACATTGCTTCCGATTCCGCCAAAAAGACCTTTTGCAATAATCATGGCAACCAGGTCACCAAGAAGAACCATCCAGACTGGAGTTGTAGAAGGCAAAACAAGAGCGAGCATGATGCCGCTTACAACTGCCGAAAGATTTTTTACAACGATTTTCTGCTTTGTAACCTTCTGGAACAAAGCTTCAAAGAAAACTGCACCGATTACAGAAACCAGAACTGTAACAAGTGCTGGAATTCCAAAAAATACCACACCAGCTGCAACTTCAGGGAGCAATGCAAGAATAACAGCAAGCATAACCTTCTGAGTTGTGAATCCTTCTGTAAAGTGCGGACTGGATGAAATATGAAATTTATTTTCTGCCATTACTTACCTTCCTTAGCTTTTGCTGCCTCAGCTTTTGCCCGTTCCTCTGCCATTTTCATGCGTACAATGCCTTTTCCAAGACGTACACGCTGAACGATTTTTACGTGAGCAGGACAAACATAAGCACAACAGCCACATTCAATACAATCCATAAGACCAAAACGCTTTGCCTTATCTACATTGCCGGCTTTAAGTTCACGGAGCATCATTACAGGAGCAAGATGCATTGCACATGTTTTTACACAGGCACCACAGCCAATACACTGCTCTTCTTCGCCAAGCCAAGTTTCTGACTCAACAAGGAAAGTTACACCGCTTGTTCCTTTTGCAACAGGGAAAGCAGTTGAACTCATGGCAAAACCCATCATTGGACCGCCGGAAATACATTTAACTGCTTCACCTTTTACATTGAACACAGAACCTTCAAGGTCACTGATTAAAGTTCCAACTGGAACACGGATGTTGCAAGGTTTATCTACACCGCCGCCACTGATTGTAAGAGCGCGCTCAATAAGAGGTTTACCAAGACGGAAAGCATCACTGATTGCACACACAGTTCCAACGTTGGAAATGATACAGCCAGCATCAGCAGGCAATTTTCCACTAGGAATTTCAACTCCAAGACAGGCAGAAACGATGAACTTTTCTGAACCCTGAGGATATTTTGTCTTTACAACACAGATTGAAATATCATCGCCGTAACCTTTCTTTTCAATTTCTGCTTCAAGGATAGGCTTGATATATGCTTTATTATCTTCAAGAGCGATGATACCTGCAGCACCAACAAGATTAAGAATGATTGCAAGACCATCAATAACCTTTTCTGGAGTTTCCTGCATTGTGCGTTCATCGCAAGTAAGATAAGGTTCGCATTCCGCAGCATTAACAAGAACGTATTCAATTTCCTTATCTTCTGGAGGATTAAGTTTTACATGAGCCGGAAAAGAAGCCCCACCCATACCAACAATACCGGCAGCCTTAATACGAGCCAAAGCGTCATCGTGGCTGCAAGTAAATGGATCAAGAGGTTCCATAAATTCCACGCGGTCAGAATCGTCTGCTTCAATAACGATACACTGAGCCATGCCATTTCCTGTTACAAGATTACTACCGATTTTCTTAACTTTTCCGGCAATAGATGCGTGAACAGGACAATTCATAAATTTATCACCAGTAGCAATAACCTGACCTTTTGCTACCAGATCACCAACCTTAACAGTTGGAGTATTTGGAGCGCCGCCCATAGTTACTGGAATAGTAACTGTTTTTGAGGCAGGAAAAACATCAGTAATAGGACACTGATTGCTCAACTCCTTCATTTCCTGTGGATGAATTCCACCTTTAAAAGTATGCAATTTCATATCTTTAAAATTATATAATGGAATTCTTTTTAAGAATAGATAAAAAAAGGCAGAATACATAAAAATATTTATGTATTCTGCCCATTGACTAAATGTTGAAAATCAGATTAAGCACATTCAATTGCAATTCGTTTTGGTGTGGCAAGAGCTTTGCGTGGCATCATTACATTCAGAATGCCATTCTTGAATGTTGCCTTTACGTTTTCGTTGTCAACATCTTCTGGAAGCCGGAAGCTTCTGCTGAATTCAGATGTACGGCGTTCTCTGATAAGCCATTTTCCGCTGTTATTGTTCTTTTCTGTACCTTCGCTCTTTTCTGTAGTTTCTTCCTTTTTAGAAGAAATTGTAAGAGTGTTGTGATCAAGTTCAATATTAACGTCGTTTTCTGTTCGGCCAGGGAGCTCCATATCAAGGCTGTAAGCATTTTCTGTTTCTTTTACGTCTACTTTTGGAACAGATACTGTGCGGTAATTGTTGAATACGCTGTCCATTGTGTTGTTGAAAAGTGAATCAAAAAGTGAAAGTTCGTTCATATTAATGCCTCCTAAAGCATTTGTTTTTTATTTGGGATTTTAGAAATCCTTTCACTTATTCTTTATGCAAAAACCGTGCCAACTTTTAATTTTCAAAAAAAAGTTAAAAATTTTCATTTTTT
>JAFOCI010000043.1 GCA_017381365.1 Treponema sp. | reverse complement strand
GGCAAAAACATTCGCAAGTCGGAAACGATAGTTTCCCTGCCGACTTGCGAATATAGCAACGCTAGCTAGCGGTTTTGACAGTCGCTTTCTGACTGGCAGTATTTTCATAATGCAAATGGGATTATAAAAATCAATTTTATGCATTACCAATTAAAATTCGAAATTCGAACTATTTAACCTGAATTTCGAGTTTAGCGTTTTTACTTTATAAAATCGCTTTTTATTTTATCTCTTCAGCTTTTTGTAAAGCTTTATTAAAAGTCCTACACGTCCAAATAAAAGCCAGAACAGAAGACTTAAAACGGCAACAACAGGAATTCCGCATACAATAATATAGAAAATCCATGTTACAAGAGATACGAGGAATTTCATTACATTCGCACCAAATATCCTTACGCCCTCGCCTAAGTCCGGGAATTCGAATCCTCGTTCAGTTGTGTTATATGGCAGCATTACGTTCACAGAAATCGTAGAATATTCTATCTGCCCCGAAAGTCTCTTGAACCGGCCTTCCATAGATTCAATCTCAGACTGCACGTTGTTCAGCTCTGTTTCAATTTTCAGCAAATCCGCAATATTGCTGGTCTTTTCCATATAACTTTTTAATTTTGAACGCAAAAGCCTACGGTTTTCCAGCCGCCCCTGCAAATCATAGAACTGCTCAGAAACATCCTGAACAGAAGAACCTTTGCTCTTTACAACGCCAAGTTTTCCAACAGCTTCCATTGCTTCATCAAATTTTACAGCAGGAATACGAACACTGAACCATGCACTGCGTTCGTTAAAATCAGAAGTTGATATAAATCCTCCATACGATTTGCACCAGGCTTCTACAGCAGATTCTGCTTCTGACAATACGTTTACTTCTATTGAAATGTTTCCGTTTTTTATAAGCTTGCGTTCAGAATTTTCAAATTCAGCTGATTCTTCTGTTTCAGCAGAGTCCGCAAGAAATGCCATTGGAGCTGCATTATCAGCGTTTACAGCAGAAACAGTCTTTGACATTTTTAAGGAAGAAACTCCCCTCGCCCCAAATCCATCATTTCTTATACCCGACTGCTCTGGTACTCCTTCATTATTTTTTTCGCAGGAACAAAAAACAGCAGAAAGAATTATTCCCGCAACCAGACAAATACTAACTCTTTTCATTTTATTAACTCCGTTTTAAAAAATTTTTTCCGCAAGGGCAACACTTAGCGGTAATGTTACAACGCAAATCACAGAAGTCACAAGCACCAGTAGCCCGCTGTAAGATTCATCCTTATTAAAAAGAACCGCAAAGCTAGAAACGCTCATTCCAACAGGACACAAGGCTGCAATATAACAGACATAACACATAAGTCTGATTTCATCCACATTTGCAAAAAGGCGGAATGCCCCGTAAAGAACAGCAAGAACTACAAGCATTGCGACCACGTCTTTTATGATGCAGACCCTCACGACTCTTAAAATCAAAGTTTTATCAATTGCCTTAAAACCAGTAAAAAGCATTCCCAGAAGGAACATTGCCAGTGCAGTATTTAAAGAAGCAATCATTTCCATTGATTTTGAAAGAACCTGCGGCAGCTTTACAGGACAACAGAAAACCGCTAGTCCAATAAATAAAGCAACAATATTAGGATTAGTTACAACTTTTTTTACATGAATTTTTCCACACACACTGTAATAACCAAACGTCCACAAGAAAATATTGAAAGTCATGATAAATGCCAGAAGATAAAACACACCGTTGCTGTCTGGGAAAACACCACTGATTAAAGGAATTCCAATAAAAGCACAGTTTGTAAAAACAACAGAAAGCCGTTCCAAAGAAATGTAATCTTTTCCGCCAACAGGATTTTTTCGGAGCAAAATCATTGCAAGCAGAATCAGAACAAAATGGATGACAACAGAAAGCAGGAACACCAGACCAAGTGCCTTAAGACGTTCCGCATTAAATTCCATATTAAAATGACTTACAATAAGACAAGGATTGATGAAATAAATAAGAATTGTACTTACAAATTTCTGTTCCTTTGCCCCAAACTTAAATTTTTTTGTAACAACAAAACCAGAAATCGCAATCAACAGCATAATAATCAGCTGCTTAATAACAAGAATATACATACATAAATTATAATGAACTGAAATCTTCTTTACAATAAATCTCGCAATTCAATCTGATTCTCGCTATAATAAAAACATGATTAAATTAGTCGCTTTTCTTGGAAATTACGGTAAAGAATATGAAAAAACTCGCCACAATGTTGCATGGCAGTTTCAAGCATCCCTTGCCTTTGCAAATAAACTCAGCTGGCAGTCAAAATTCAAAGGAAATTACGCAGCCATAGAACCAGACCAGCTGGCACAGTGGTGTGCAGAAACCGGCATTCTTGCAAAAAAAGACGGTAGCCCCGTAATCATTCCAGAAGAAATGAGCCGCATCTATTTTTTAAAGCCAGAAACATACATGAATCTTTCTGGCGAAAGCATCATTGAACTTGCAAACTTTTATAAAATCAAACCAGAAGAAACTCTCATCGTTCACGACGAGCTTGAACTCCCAATGGGAACCGTAAGCTTTAAATGGAGCGGCGGACTTGGCGGACACAACGGCTTGCGCTCCACAAAACAGGTTTTCGGCACAGCAGACTTCTGGCGCCTGCGTTTTGGCCTTACAAAACCAACTGACCGGGACATAGCAGCCTACGTTCTTGGAAAATTCACAGAAGACCAGGAAATTATCTTAAGCCAGATTTTCCCGCAGGCAGCCACTCTCCTCGCCAAAGTCCTGTTCAGCAAAACCCCAGAAAAATTCCTGCAGGAATGGGGCAAGAAAAAACTGGCAGCGGAGTAACAAACTAAATTTCTGAATGTTTTTTTATAAGCCAGGAAACTGTATTTTCCGCCCCTTTTCCTATCTCTGCCCAACATTCATTTATTATTTCATTTCTTTTGTTCTCTAGTGTCTGGTTATTCATGCAGCCATCTATTAATTGCTTAAGATTTCCGAAATCTTTTTCTTCTAATTTAACACCTATTTTTTCAACTGCTCTCAATGACCAGATTTTTTCATCTAACCAGTCTGCATCATAAGGTAAGGTATCAAATTTTGTATCAGCATAAATAACAGGCTTTCCAAAAACAAGTGAATAATCAAATATTATTCCTGAAAAATCAGTAATCAAAACATCGGCCTTTGTCAATACATCAAAATTATCATTATCCTTATTCCATTCAACTGATGTATACTTTAACTCAAGAGACTCCATCAGTTTTTTCTCCGCTGAATAAGATTGCGGATGAGGTCGAACAATAATTTGATAACCAGTTTTTATAAGCTCATCCAAAAATTTTTCACCATATCTACTTAAAATCCCGCTTTTTCCCCAGCTTGGTGCCAGTAAAACAACAGGTTTTGTATTCTGGATTTTATTTGAAGAATCAACTTTTTTCTTTAAATTATCCAGACAAATTGAACCAGTAAGAACAACTTCCTTATGCTTTATTGATGGTCTTAACTCTTCTATTTTTCTTATAAACTTAATTTGATTCTCACCGGATGCCAGAACAGCATCATAATAATCCAAACCAAACATTCTGTAATCAGAAAAATCACCAACATAATGTGGAATATGAACATAACATTTTACACCTTTACTTCTTTTCCATTGATATACATCTAAATTCGGAGTCGTTGCTATCAAAATGTCAGCGTTAAGCATGTTTAATCTACCAAAAGGTTTATTGCCAGTCCCAAGGAATTCTGTCTTTACATGCTTGTATGAGCAATTCAACGCAGGATCATCCTCGCTGGCTGTGAAATATACAATATCAATTTCACGTTTCTCAAACTCATCGCAAACAGGTTTAAAAATGTTCCAATATCGCTTATGATCACTAAAAATTACGTATGGAATACTTGCACAATCTAGATTATCACTTATTTTTCCACGAGTTAAAATAAATTTAAATTTCGATATGAAATATTTGACACCAAAAGTTAGTGCCATTGAAATACCTATAAATAAAGAAAAAAGCATGGATCCTGTTCCTGGATCAATGTACAACAAATAATTATTCATTTTTAACACCTTCTTTTTCCAAATCTTTCAAAGGAATCCAATTGTTTTCATCAAAAATGTTTTCCTTAACGTGATAAGCTTCATTTTTATCAAGCGTAAATTTTGTCTTATCTGCCATATATTCAACATTCGTTTCCACAATCTTACAATGATATATATCAACTCCATTTGATTTTTCTTTTTTTAACTCATTTCCTGTAAACGGATTTATATTTTCAAGTCCTAACCCTTCTTTCGCAATAAACAAAGTATCTGCGTTTGTCATAAAAGTGTTGTCAACTTTAATATCTCCAGATGAATTAAAATCCTTTACCAAAAGAATAGGATAATACCATGCTGGACTTACACTGCTAAATTTTTTACTGCTAAAATTCTTAAATTCTTCAATAGGAAGATTAAAACCGTGGTCAGCAACAATAATAATTCTTGTATTATCATAAACATCATTCTCTTTTAAATAATCAATCCATTTTCCAATGAATTTTAATGATGCCGTCAATGCCTGAGAATTAATTAAAACAGCATTACTAACAGTTTTAAAATTTTTCCAACAAGAATCATTTATATCTGCAGGAAGTGTATAATCTTCTTTTAAAAAAGTAGGCTGATGACAAACTTCATTTGTAATAAAAATATATTGTTCTTTTTCAGCATCAAAATCTGTCAATTCATTCATATAGTATAAATCTGATATACTTTTCAAATAACTATCATTCATTTCAATAATTAAATTTGAATCTGACTTATCGGACCGTAAATTGTTATACAATGAATTTCTTAACGCTGGATATATAATTTGAACAAGCACGAAAAATGACATTTCTTTATAAATTATTTTATCCATATTATCATTAAGTTTTATATTGTTATCAGCCAAAAATTTATCTCTATATTTTCCATTTAATGAAAAAACATTTAAATTATCTATATTGTTTATACCAGAATAATCAACTCCCCATTTATAATTGATACAAGGAGGATCAGATAATGTTACGTCAAAACCTTTTTTAATAAATAAAGTCGGTAAAACTAGAGTTGCCTCTCTATGTTTTTTTGATAACAATTCTTTATTTCTTGCATTCAATTTATCAGGAGTATACTCATACCCTCCAAGCATAGAAGGAGATGCCATTGCTGTTCCTGTACCAAAACTTACAGTATTTGGATAGTATGTAAACCCTGTAAACTGATTTCTTAATTCTGGGAGAGTTGAAAGAGAATTATAAAATAAACCATTAATAGCCCTATCTAAAAATAAAACTACTACATTTTTCTTAGTCTTTGACAAATGATAAACTGGGGATATTTCTATATCTTGTGAGATTTCTTTCTCAACTTTTGCCGCATTTTCTTTATATATTCTGCTTATCTTATTGTATTTTGTTATACAAATACCTAATTCAGCAAAACATAATGCCACACAAAACAATTTTGCAAATGAAACTTTATTTTTACATAAAATAATAACAAACAAAGCAAATAAGAGCATAGTAAATATAAATGGACATACTTTATTTATTATATTAACATTTTTAATAACAGACATATCCAAGAATGATAATGTAATACTTATATTACTTATGTTTATTTTAAATAAAAAAGCATTTGCCAACGCTGTTATAAATGCAATAAAAAATAAAACAGTTTCTATTTTTTTTACTTTTTCATCAAACATTTTGTATATTACAAACGGCCAAAACAAGAAAAAACCCAAAAATAATGTTAAGCTATGCCATATATATGACATAGGGTTAGGAGTATTACCTATATAACAGAATTCAGTTGGACTAGAAGCAATAACGCTTGAAGGTAATACAAACCCACATAACAGAGAAAGACCTAAACCACTTATTATTAAAATTGATAAATCAGGCAAATTTTGATTTGCTAATGAAATAATTCTTTTATCAATAAATTTTGACCCAACTCTGATAAGTTTAGGCAAAAAAATGAAAATTACTGCAAAACAAACTACAAATAACTTCTTTACAATCGAACCTTTCTGTATAAATAAAAGAAAAACAAATAAACAGATTATGATACTTAAAACACGATGCAAAATTTTTTTAGGATTTTTACATTTAAATACAACATTTTTACAAAGACTAAAAATATTATTCAATATCCAATAAAAAACTAATCCACTGGGAGAAGAGTACAATAGTACAAGGAATATTATCGCAATAATATTTAACTGAAGTTTCTCACGAACAGAAAAACCTTTTGTATAAATCATTCCCGAAACAATATTTATCAAAGTCATGATTACTGGTAAAACATTTACCTTAAAACCAGCAATAGAAAGCAATCCGTCAGGCTTTCCCAAATCTTTTAAAACAAACCAACTTTCTCCCATCAGAGCGTCGCAATGACTTAAAAATTTATACGCAGCTATAAAAAAAGGAATTTCAATTAAAATAGAAAGAGAACTTCTGAGTGCATAAAGGGGATGATAACCATTCTGACGATAGAAAGTAGAAAGCATCATAAACTGCTCATCGCCTTTAAATGCCTTCTTTATTCGCTTAACTCTATATTCCAATCTTTTGGAAATAAGTCTTTCTTTTTCCTGAATTGAATCAGCAATATTGTAAAGTGGCAAAGCCAGAAAATTTATTACAATACTAACACCAAAAACTGCTCCAATGACTCCAAATCCGTGGAATTTATTCATAAAGAAATAAAATACCCAACCAACTATCATTTCAATTGGTGCAATAATAAGATCATAAATAAACATAACTACTCCAAAAAACTAAAATACCTGATATAAAAATTGCTCTTCTGTCAATAAATAGCCCAATCGAAATTGAGATTTAATCTGCCTTTTTATATTGCATAGCAGAATTCTTGTTCTGAAACTGAGCTTCATATTCGTTTGGAGAAATAAAACCACAGTGAGAATGAATCCGCTTAGTGTTATAAAAAGTCTCAATATATTCAAAAACAAGGCTCCGACAATAATCGTAACCTTGAATCTATTACGAACTTTTCTTCCATCGTTCGTGATAATTCACAGGCAATTATTTTGTGTGAGAATAAATCCATGATTGTAGAAAGAAACATGAATCCTTCACTTGTCCAGATGTATGTAATATCCGTAAACCAGACAGCATCAGGACGTTTGGGATTGAACTTCTGTTTCTCATTTTTTTCCTGTATAAATCTTAAAAAAAAATCTCTATGTAAGTTAGACTATTTTTATTCTGGCTCCACATTCTTATATATAAGGTAAATTCCTATATTTAAGGATAATTATAACAAATTCCTATATCTAAGTAAAGTTAATATTTTTTTTCTTATTTTCAAGTAATTTATCTGTAATGAGTTTCAGAGATAATTTAAAAAGTGAATTAGAATATCAGGATATTAAAGTAAAAGAATTAGCAGCAAAAACAGGACTTAACCGAAAAACAATTGATAATTATCTGACGAAAAATTCAGCAGATCCATCAGCGACAAATGCAGTAAAAATTGCGAAAGCCTTGAATGTTACAGTCGAATATCTTGTGACAGGAGCTTCAAAAAATGAAGAAATCCTTTTACCAGATAATCAAACTACTGATTTTCTTAAAATAATTAAAAAATTGAAAAACCTGCCTGCAGAACAAAAAAAAATAATTTTTTCTATTGTTGATTCTTTTCATGAACTTACTAAAAATCAGATGCCTGAATAATTTTTTTTATTATGATTCAATAGTTAAATAATTTGATATTTTATTTAATGCTGTTATTTTGATTTTTCAGCAAATATTCTATAATATTTTTATGAACACAACTTTTCCCGAAACCCCAGACATAAACAAAAGAAAAGCTGCTGTTGCGGCATTTGAACGATTTTTAGAAACAATACAGACTCTCCGTGCTCCGGGCGGCTGCCCATGGGATAGAGATCAGACTCCACTTTCAATGCGCCGTGACCTTATTGAGGAAACCTTTGAAGCTATTGATGCCATCAGTCAGAATGATGCGGCTCACGCAAAAGAGGAGCTTGGAGACGTTCTTCTAAACACAATGATGATTTCCTATATGTTCGAACAGAACCAGGACTTTACAATTGCTGACTCCATTAATGAACTTTCAGACAAACTTATCCGCCGGCATCCACACGTATGGCCACAGAGCGAAGGAGCCAGCGAAGCCAAAGGTCAGGTAAAATCCAGCGATGAAGTTCTAAACCAATGGGACAGAATCAAGGCAAATGTAGAAGGCCGCAGGGAAAAATCAATTCTTGATGAAGTTCCAGAAGGATTTCCACCCCTTCTCCGGGCATTCAAACTTCAGAAAAAAGCGGCAAAAAAAGGTTTTGACTGGGGAGAACTTGGCCCGGTTGCTGAAAAGGTTCAGGAAGAGTTGAATGAAGTAAAAGAAGCCCGAAAAGAACTTGAAAGTATTCCGAACCACACAGAACCTTTTACACTTAATGCCGATGAACCACTTAATTCCGCTCAACTTCATGTGGAAGAAGAAATTGGCGACCTTCTTTTTGCAGTAGTAAATTATGCCCGTAAATTAGGCGTTGACCCAGAAACTGCATTGAACCGAACAAACCAGAAATTCTACCGCAGATTCACTTATGTTGAGCAGAAAATGGAAGAAGCCGGCATCCCTATGGACCACGAACATCTTCCGGAAGAAGACAAATTCTGGGACGAGGCAAAATCAAAAGGTCTGTGAATTCAAAAAAACTCGCTGCATTAAAATTGAATTTTACAGAAATCTTCGATATATTATATGTAATACTTTTTATATGGATGTTAGAATGAAAGAAATCCGTTTTGAAGAAGAGGATGAAAAGAAGAAGGCTCCAGAAATGCCTGATCCTCTTACAGAAAAATTCATGAAAACACGTCAGATTATTCTTTCTGGCGAAATCAACAAAGACCTGGCAGATAAAATCGTTCGCCAGCTTTTAGTTCTTGAAGCAGATGACAGCGAAAAAACAATCTATATGTACATCGATTCTCCTGGTGGCGATGTTGATGCAGGTTTTGCAATTTTCGACATGATTCGCTTTATCAAATCACCAGTTGTACTAGTAGGTATGGGACTCATTGCCAGTGCTGCAGCGCTTATTCTCCTTTCTGTTGATAAGGAAAACCGCGTCGCTCTGCCAAACAGCCGTTATCTTATTCACCAGCCGTCTTCTGGAATGCGTGGAGTTGCAACAGATATTGAAATCCATGCAAAAGAAATGGAAAAAACAAAGGCAATTCTCAATCAGATTATTGCAGAACAAACAGGAAAATCTGTTGAACAGGTTACAAATGACACCGAACGTGACTACTGGCTTGATTCAAAAGAAGCTGTGGAATACGGTCTTGTTTCCAGAATCGTAACTAAACGAGAA
This sequence comes from Treponema sp., assembly GCA_017381365.1. Taxonomy (GTDB): domain Bacteria; phylum Spirochaetota; class Spirochaetia; order Treponematales; family Treponemataceae; genus Treponema_D. The sequence continues at coordinate 6,961 of JAFOCI010000043.1, read as the reverse complement.
GATTTGGAAAAATAAATGGTATTCACGCTGACTGCTAAGCTTGCAGATGAAATTCTGCAGGCTCTTGAAAATCAGGAACAGACTTTTGTTGTGGATTCAAAAAACGAATGTTTAGTTCCTTTATCGTCAAAAGTTAGCGTTGATGAAGACAGTTTTTATGCTTTACCTGAATGGACATCTTCGCAAGGCTTTTCCCTTCGCGAAGACTTTGTAAGCGCTTTGCATTCCCCGATTGCAAAAGATGAACTGCAGCGAATTCTTCATTCAGGAAGGGGGGTTTTCAGAAGTTTTAAAAACACACTAAAAGAATACCCGGAAGTTGAAAAGTTATGGCATCAATATAAAAACAAACAAATGCTTTCGTACATCAACGACTGGTATAATCAGCTGCGGGAAATCTGGGGGTTGGAAAAACTTCAGCAGGAACCAGAAGACAACGAAGACTTGCTGAACGATGACTTTCAGTTTTTTGAATATAGTTCCAGCGATTACAAAGAACTTGTTCAAATTTTTAACGACGCAGCAAAAGGCGACTTTGACAGCAGCATTCCAGAAGAAATTAAAGAAGCAGTTTTTTCTTTATGGCAGCAAGGATTTGAAAACGGAGAGTCCAGAAATCAAACCGGAATTATTTGCCGCTCTTTAAACAATGAGTTTGCAGGCTGTATAACATCAGCGCCAGTAACAAATAGAACAGATAACATTGTGATTTTAACAAGTTTTTATGTTCACGAGAGATTTAGAGGTCTTGGCTTAGGTGCACAGCTTTTATCAAAACACCTTGAAGTTTTAAAGGACCAGAAAAAACAATGGATTTTGCTAACATCAATTGTACCAGATTCAATGGAACCATTATTACTAAGTTCCGGCTTTGAAAGAACTGGCTCATGTTTTTCAGCAAAAATCTAAAATTACAATCATTTAGGAGAATTGTAAAATGTATAACCGTAATACAGAAATTGACATGGAATCAGTAGCAGCATTCCTTCAGGACACAGTAGAAAAAATCAGATCAGAAAAAAATCCAGAAGTTTTGGATGAATTAAAGAAAGTATTTAAAAAGAACGTTCCTCTTACACTTCGCTCTTATGTAGCCGCTTACCTTATTAAAAATGAAATGCGTCATTTCCACGGTAAGTACCGCTCAAACAAAGATTTCCGCGAAAATAAGAAAAATTATACAGAACGTCCAGCTCGTGAAAAGAAACCAGTTGTTTCAGAAGAAAATACAGAAACAGAAGAAAGACAGCCACGCCCAAGAGTTCAGATTGATCCAGAATTGGCTGCAACAATTTTCATCAGCATTGGACGTAACCGTCGCGTATTCCCAAGAGACCTTGTAGGACTCCTTGTTGGAGCTGCAGGACTTGACCGTGACAGAATCGGAGACATTCGTGTTCTTGCAAACTATTCTTTTGTTCAGCTTTTCGCAGAAGATGCAGATAAAGCAATTGCAGCATTAAACGAATACAACTATCGTGGTCGCAAACTTGCCGTAAGCTATTCACGCACAAAAGATGATGCAGATGAATCAGAAGACAATGCAATCGACGAACAGAGTGCAGAAGATGCAGCAGCTTATGCAGCTGCAGAAAAAGCTTCTTCAAACGAAGCTTTCGCTACACCACACTATTCTTCAGAAATACCATCAGATGCAGATGGAAATGAATCTTTAATCTAAATTCACTTAATATAAAAAAAGACTGTTTCAATTCGTTGAGACAGTCTTTTTTTATGCTATAATATAATTATGACTACAAAAATTGCTGCAATTTCAACCGGAATATACCAGATTAACACATGGATTGTTTATGTAACCGAAAAAAAAGTTTTAGTAATCGATCCTGCAACTAGCGAACTCACAGGAGATTCATTAAAAATCGTTGATTTCCTTAAAAAAAACAATCTTGAACCTGTTGCTTTTATTTTAACTCATGGTCACTTTGATCACATAGCAGGCACTTTGGAATTAAAAAAAACATATCCGAACATTCCACTCATCTGTCACAAAGAAGATGCTTTTATGGTTGGTTCTAATGCTGTAACAACCCAGGGTCCAGTATTAATCGACATGGAAATGGAATACATAATTCAAATGCTGGAAAATCTACCTGATCCAGATATTCTTGTTTCAGAAGAAACTACTTTAGACAAGCTCATAAAAACAGAAAACCGTGAATTAAAAAATCAGTTATCAACCTGGAAAATTCTTCATACACCAGGACACACAAAAGGCTGCATATGTCTTTACAACGCCAATGAAAAACTACTTTTTTCTGGCGATACAATTTTTTATCATTCTTACGGACGAACTGATTTACCAGGCGGAAACCAAGCTGAAATGATAAAAACCCTTAATCGCATTTATACAACACTACCAAAAGATACAAGGATTTTTCCTGGTCATGATTATTCAGATTTTATATTGGAAGAAAACATTTAATTTTCAGTACATTCTGTCTGGAAAATATGGAACAAAATCTTTGAGTCCAAATATGGAAAAATCAATTTTATAGAAAATCGAAAAAATATTTTTTCCAGAAATTTCAAGAACAGCGCAACCAGGCTTAGACAAAGACCGTGGATATGAACAGCTTCCAGGATTCATTGAATATATAACATGATTATTTTCTACAGGAATATGGGAATGTCCGTAAACAACAGCATTTGCATCCATTAGATTTGCAGTAGACTCCAGCAATTCAGTAGAATACTGAACTCTTTCCTCATGACCATGAGTTACAAGAATACGCTTTGCACCAACTTCCAAAAGAACTTTTTTTGGAACATGAACAGCTCTGCAAAAAGAGGTTTCATACGAACCAGAATCGTTATTTCCACGTACAATACATATAACAGGTGGCAGCCATTCACTTATTTCATCATAAGACTTAGCCTTTTCCATCAATGCTAGCAAATCGAAAATTCCATCTCCAGCAAAAATCGCTGCGTCACATTTTTGTCCAAATTTTTCAAAAATATCACGAACTACAGGAGCTTTTCCATGAGAATCAGAATAAACAAGAATATGTGCAGAATCTTTATTTTTTAATTCCTGAATATCTTTTTCAGTAGCAAAAATTCCGTTTTCCAACTGACTGAAACAATTCATAAAAAATTACTCCAGAACAAAATGATTAATAGAAATCAAACCAGTCTCTGGATCTGAATATCTTCCAGTTCTTTTATTAACAGCAACTTTTTTTACTATTTCATACAATTCGGCATTTTTTTCAAAGGGAGCATCAGATAAATTTATACATTTTACACACTCACTCAGAATATCTGGAACTTCTTTCACAAAATCCTGACCTTCCTCATTTTGAATTAATCCGTTTATTTCTGCCTTCTGAGCTTTATCAAGGACGAAATCAGAAGAATATTCCATTGCCAAAACATCATCCTGACTGAACAAAGAAATCACAGGATATGGAATTTTTCCATTAAATCGATCCTGAAGTTTTGCTAATGCAAAATGAGTTCCATCAGGAGCACCAAGCATAACAATTCCACGAACGTTCATATCAGCAAGATAATCATATAAAAATGATATGTAATTTTTTGTACCTCTTTTAAAATCATTAGGAAAAACAAGAGGATATATCAGACCTCCATCCATATAATTTCCATATTTAAAAAACAGAGCTTCATTCATCTCTTTCACAAAAGAATCATCATTATAACCATAGCCATAAAGAACACAAATAATCTCATCTGACACATGCCACAATTGGGTTGGCAATTCCAAATCCTTTTTATCTTCTCCAGCATCGTATAAAGTTACTATATCGTTATTTTCATTAATTTTAGACGAAGTTCTTTCGCAAGATATTAAACAACAGAGAAAAATAATAATAAGTACAAATGGCATCAATTTTAACATCATATTCATATTACAGAAATAATGTAAAATTGAAAAGTAACGCATATTTTATTTGAATTTATTTGAAACCTTTTCAATATTTTATTATTTTAAATATAGATATGAAAAATAATCAGACAAATCAGCCAGACGATAATTACATTGACAGCGAAAAAGATTTAATCCTAGTTAATAAAGAACTGGAAAGTCATGAAGATTTTTACAAAATGGCGCTGCAATTTCAGCAGATAATGATGGTTTATGAAAGTGCAATTAAACAGGTAGAAACTAAACTTGAAATTTTAAATAAAGAATACAAGGTTTTTGGTCGCCGTAATCCAATTGAAACAATTAAATCCAGAATAAAAACCCCGGAAAGCATTGCCACAAAACTTCAAAAAAAAGGAGTTCCCGTAACCTTTAAGTCCATGTCGGAGAACCTGACAGATATAGCAGGTGTCCGCGTAATCTGTCCTTATATTTCCGACATTTACACGATTAAGGATGTTCTATTAAAACAACCAGATTTAAAACTTCTGGAAGAAAAAGATTATACTGCAAATCCAAAACCATCTGGATACAGAAGTCTCCACATTGTTATTCAGGTTCCCGTATACCTTTCGCAAACAGTTCACCACGTTAACGTAGAAATTCAGCTAAGAACAATTGCCATGGATTTCTGGGCCAGTCTTGAACACGAACTGCGTTACAAAACAACATCAAAAATTCCAATCAGCATTCGTCGAGAACTTCAACGTTGTGCAGAAACAATCGCTATGACCGACCGTGAAATGGAAGAAATTGCCATAGAACTTCAGGCGTTAGATTAAAACCAGACACAACAACTGAAAATCACTCCAAAAAAAGGGGTTGTCCAATAAGTTTGCATTACGGTGGTTGAGTTTATCGAAACCACCACATTTAGTGCAGCAGTCATTTCGACGAGTGGTTTCTGAGCCCTTCGACAGGCTCAGGAACCACCTGTCGAAGGGCTCAATGAGCGCTACACTCATTACTCTTGGGACAGCCCCCTTTTGAATTTTATCAGTTATATCCAGACAAAACTATTTCATCAACTGCGCATACTTCTGTGCCAGCCGCTTAGACTTTTTAGCAGCCAAACCACAGTAATTTGCAGGATTTTCAAAAATGTGTGAGGTCGCTGGCGACCTCTGTTTTATAGAAAAGCGTTAAAAAAATTGCGTCAGCAATTTTTAGCTTATCTTACTTTTCAGTTCTTTGAAAATCTTTATTTCATCAGCTGCGCATACTTCTGTGCCAGCCGTTTAGATTTTTTTGCAGCCAAACCACAGTAATTTGCGGGATTTTCAAAGATGTGTGAGGTCGCTGGCGACCTCTGTTTTATAGAAAAGCGTTAAAAAAATTGCGTCAGCAATTTTTAGCTTATCTTACTTTTCAGTTTTTTGAAAATCTCTATTTCATCAACTGTGCATACTTCTGTGCCAGCCGCTTAGACTTTTTAGCAGCCAAACCACAGTAATTTGCAGGATTTTCAAAGAACTGCGCAGGATTTTCAATTCCCAGTTTTTCAAGCTGAGCAGTAATATCCTTGAATTCCTTTTCGTGAGTCTTCAAAACTTCAAAGAAAGTCTTTCCGCTCTTTTCAGCTTCCAAAGTAATATTACGGATTATTTCGTGACCATCATTGTATCCAGCTTCGCCAAGCAAAATATAAGCAGGTTCAGCAAGAACGCCACCCTTAACTTTACCACCAGCGCCCTGAAGATTTCTAGCCATACCTTCCTTATCAGCCTGAAGTCCCTTAACAACAGAATTCATGCGGGCAACAGCCATAGTAAAGCCAGAAACATAATCAGAAATAAAACGCTGGCTTGCAGAATTAGTCAAATCACGCTGATGTTCAGAAATCTGATCCATATAGAAAGTAATAACACGAGGACACATAGCCTTCCACAAAGATTTAACGTGTTCACTGTTCCAAGGATTGCGCTTCTGAGGCATAGTAGAAGAACCAACCTGAGTAGAAGCAAAATATTCAAAAACTTCGCCAATTTCAGAACGCTGCAAGTTACGAAGGTCATCAGCAAGATTAGCAATAATACCAAAAGCAACATTCATCTCAAGCAAAAGACGAAGAACGTGTTCAGGTTCCACAAGCTGGTTAGAATATTCACTAGGTTTAAGACCAAGGAATTCAGTATAAATGCGTTCCAATTCTTCAGGATCCTTTACAATCATAGAAGGACCATTATAAGACCCAACAGGACCAGCCAGCTTACCAACAAGGTCATTGCTCAATTCTTCAATGCGCAAAATAGACTTACCAAGACGGCTAACAAATTCAGCAATGCTCCATCCAAAAGTAATAGGAACAGCATGCTGACCATGAGTACGACCAACCTGAGGAGTAGCACATTCCCGTTCAGCAATTTCACAAAGATATTTTTCAAGCTGACGAAGCTCAGGCAGAACAACATTCTGAGTAACATCGCGCATACGACAGCTCAAAGCAGTATCAAGAATATCAACCGAAGTAGCACCCAAGTGAACCAAAGGTCCAATTTCAGCGTTTACTTTAGTCTTCATAACATTTACAAGCGCACGAATATTATGCTTTGTTTTTTCTTCTTCAGTGTAAACTTCTTCAGGATCAATATTTTCAGCCACAGAATCCAAAGTTTTAGCAATTTCATCAGTAAGCTGACCGCGAACCTTAAGGTGCGCCTTTACCAAAGCAGCTTCACATTTAGCACAAGAACGAATCGAAGCCTGTTCAGAAATATATTTAGAAAGACCGTCAAAAGCGTCTTTTTCCGACAACGAGTATCTGTGATCGATACATGAAAGATTTTCAAAAATGTTACGTGTTTCCATAAAACTAATTATAAAGAAAAGCAAACAAAATAACAATTACGAAAAGAGGGTGGAGTCCCACCCTACGTCTCAGTCCAGCTCGCTCCGCTCGGAACGGCTCCGCCGCCACTCCAATCGAGCCCACTGAAAAAGTCCCCCAAATGAACAAATTTACAAAAACCACCAGAATCATTAGAATTTGAGAAGTGGTGATTTTATGCTGAACAATCAAAAAGAATTAAATTTTAGTCCATATGCAGAACT